>OMVA01000088.1 GCA_900314445.1 uncultured Lachnospiraceae bacterium
CAGATGATTTAGCAAGTGCCTCTGTAGAATCTGCACCTGTAGAATCTGCACCTGTTGTCTCGAGATAATAGCCGGAAATCTCCCCAGCTTTCAGTTTTTCTTCTGCCTCATCAGCAGTCATTTCGTGAAGAATCAAAAGCGGATTATCTCGATCAGAATCTTCATCCACTTCTGTCAGTCCATCAAGCAACTGCTCGAATGGCGTGTTCTCCTGACTAGTTTCATTGACATAACCAACTTCCACAGATTTAAAAACATCAGGATCTTCCTTAATCAGATTTCCAAATCCGAAAAAGAAGACAGTTGCAAGAACCAGAGGAAAACAGAAATTCCAGCCGATGGACCACTTCTGACGGAAGAGCTGTTTCATCTGATAGATAAAAACATGTCCAAACATTAATCCCTCAGCTCCTTTCCTGTTACTTCCAGGAAGACATCATTCAGTGTTGGCAGTTCAGTTGTAACACGGCCAAAGTGAATCTGCTTTTCCTCCAGGTAATTCATAATATGTACCAGGTTGTGCTCACCACCATCACAACGGATGACAAGCTCTCCCTTTGTTTCACGAACATCGTAAACATGATTGATTTCACGAAGCCCCTGCAGTTCTTCTTCGGTTAGTGCCTTACGAAGGCTGATGTGAATAGTCTCACGATTCTTGAGGGAAGCCTTTAATTCTGCAGCAGTACCAGCCACCACATTCTTACCACGATCCATGATGACAATACGAGAACAAAGTTCTTCAACTTCTTCCATGTAATGAGAGGTGTAAATGATTGTGGCACCCTTCTCATTCATTTTTCTAATACCCTCCAGAATGGCATTTCTGGACTGAGGATCAACCGCAACAGTAGGTTCGTCAAAGATAATCAGTTCTGGTTTGTGGGCAATACCGCAGGCAATATTCAGTCTGCGAAGAAGACCACCAGAAAGTTTCTTAGGCTTGTATTTTCTATGTTCTGAAAGACCAGTAAACTCAATGGCATCATCTACAAGCTGTTTTCTTTCCTTCTTATCATGCACATATAAACCGCAGAAGAAATCAATATTCTCTTCCACCGTTAATGTATCCACCACTGCTACATTCTGCATGACCACGCCGATTCGCTTCTTCAAGTCAAAAGCTTCTGGTTTCATGTTCTTTCCAAAAATCTGAATATCGCCCCTGTCGAAATGCAGCAGAGAAAGCAGGCAGTTGATTGTGGTTGTCTTACCAGAACCATTGGGTCCAAGCAGACCAAGGATTTCTCCCTTCTCAACTTCTAAAGAAAACTGGTCAACAGCCAACTTCTCGCCATAGCGCTTCACTAAATCATGGATAGATACAACAACTTCGCTCATATAGGAACCCCCTTAGGATGTTTATTTCTGATTTTATTCTAGCAGGAAAAGTGATAATTTCATGTGTATTCTGTCATTTTGTGGAAGTGACAAAAGTCATGATTTGGGGCATATTAATGGCTTGGCATTTTTTCTTAGGAATTTTAATTTCCTAATGCCAGATAAAAAAAGCACCCACACACACGACTTCTCGTGTGCATAGGCGCCTCTTCATACAAGTATTCATTTCTCTGCAATAAGTCTATCAGGCAGTATAAAGCTTAATGTCCTAGACTGTGATTTCAATCCCCCTACAAATAATGATTTGCTTAAATCCCCCTGTAAATAACACTTTGCCTAAACTCTCCGCAGGGCGCAAACTACTTCTTCTCAAATTCCGCCAGCGCCTTGATGGAGCGAACAATTCGAGAGGCAGAAATGAGCAAATCTGCCCTCTTCAACTTGCCTCCAGATATCTCGACCAAATTGCTTCTGGCATCTTCGCCCTAAATCTCCACCTCAAGCACAATTGGTGTATGATCCTGTCTCTCGCCAGAGTCAATCATCTCAGACTTGCTAACCTGATCCTTGATGCGATCACTAACCAGGAAGTAATCAATTCTCCAGCCTGAATTATTAATCTTAGAAGTCTTGATGCGCTGTCCCCACCAGGAATAGATATCCTTCACATCGCCATGCACATAACGGAATGTATCAACAAATCCCTTGGCAAGAAGATTTGTAAAACCTTCGCGCTCCTGGTCTGTAAAGCCAGCTGACTGATGGTTGCTGGCAGGATTTGCCAGGTCAATTTCCTTGTGAGCAACATTGAAATCACCGCAAGCAATAACTGGCTTCTTTGCATCCAGAGATTTCAGATAATCGCCGTAAAGCTCGTCCCACTGCTGTCTCTCAGGAAGTCTTTTTAAACCATCTCCTGCATTTGGTGTATAAACATTTACAAAATAGAAGCCATCAAATTCCAAAGTCAAAAGTCTGCCTTCCTGATCCATCGTGTCAGGTGCGCCGATCTGAGGAACAGACTTTTCATAGGAAATGCCTTCCTTCACCAGCATCATCGTGCCGGCGTAGCCCTTACGAGCAGGTGGTTCGGAGCTCACCCATTCCACGCTGTAGCCTGGGAAATACTCAGCCAGTTTTTCCATATGCTTCGCAGATGGGCCCGTCACAGGAAGCTTGGTTTCCTGAATGGCAATAACGTCCGCGTCCTCCCCCTTCAAAGTTTCCAGCACATTGCGCGACAGCACAGCACGTGCCGACTCAGAAGTCAAAGCCGCATTAATTGAATCAATATTCCAAGAAATTAATTTCATATTTTGTTTCCTTTCTTATTCCAATTCTTATTGCAATCCCTCTTGCAATCTTATTGCGATCCCTCTTACAATCTTATTGCGATTCCTCTTACAAATCTTCTTGCAAATGAAATGCCCCTGAGATTGTAACATATAGAAGCTACTTAATTAAAAAATATGCATAAGCAGTCTCGGTCTTGCTGATGCGCTCGCCCCCCGTAATCTCAACAGCCATGGGGTAATCACCCGCTTTCAATGCGCCATAATCCAGATAAAAATTGACAGTTCCGGAATAAATATTTCCTCGCTTTCATACATTCAAACCACCCATCGAAGTATAGCCTGACTTTTGCTGACAATTCTTCCAGCTATTGCCTTCCTTCTTCTGCAAAATGTGATCCTGCGCAACACTGACTGATTCCAGCTTGCCATCCTGTCCATCGCTATATCCCGATTCTATCTGCTTCTTCTTGACCTTGTAATCACTGTAGCCCTTCGCACATACCAAAACGAGCAGCAACACAAGCGTGCCCAAAATCAGAAGCAAATGTTCTCTCACAAAATCTTAACTATTCAACCCAGTCTACCCTTTTATACGCCCTTCATCTCAACGATGAATTGCATAATCTAGCATTTCATTTGCAATACTTTTCACCACTCATAAATATATAATATGTTAACTTGCTTCTCAATAGTTTATGATAAGATGATTGCAAATGATCTGCGCGAATATTTTGGGAAGGCAAATTGCCAGAATAATTGCAAACAGAAAGTAAACAGTCAGAAACGGAATTTATAAAAATCAAAACCAATAAGAAAAAGATAATGAAATCGATAAGGTAAGTAAAAATAAGGAAAAATAAGGAAAACATATGCAAGCATACACAACTTTTGCAAAATTATATGACAAAATGATGGACAACATTCCATACGAAGACTGGGAGCAGTATCTGCTCTGCCTCTTTTACAAATACGGTGTAAATCCTGAAGCCACAGTGGCCGAACTGGGTAGCGGCACGGGAGCGATGACAGAGCTTCTGGCGGATGACGGCTTTCACATGACTGGCCTCGACCTTTCAGAGGACATGCTGCGAATTGCCAAGGAGAAGCAGTTGCCTGCCCTGTCCACCGCAGACAGTAGCGCCAAGGATCAGCTCGCTCTGGGCTTGATTCCTGAGGATCAGGAGCACCTTCCAGCCACCGCCATTCACTACATGCAGGCTGACATGCGCGACTTCACGCTATCCGAAAAGCAGGACGCCATCATCAGCATCTGCGATAGCGTGAATTATTTAACCAGCGATCAGGACCTCTACCATACATTTGCAAGCGTGAGGAAAAATCTGAAAATGGGTGGCGTATTCATCTTCGATCTCAAGACCCGCTACTTCTATCAGACCGTCCTCGATGGCCAGGAGTATAAGTACAGAGGTCACAACTACAAGTGCACATGGAAGAATCACTTCGATCCAATCGAGAGCACGCACCACTATCTGCTGGATATGCAGATTAAAGAATCTGGCAAATGGAGTGCGACCCAGGAAGAACATCAGCAACACGTCTTCACTGCAAAGGAAATCGTTGCCGCTGCAAAGCTGGCAGGCTTTACATCCGCTGCAGCCTTTGACGCATTTACATTTGAAAAGCCTAAGAAACATAGCGAGAGAATTTATATTGTGCTGAAAACTCAGTAAGGCATTTGGACTAAACTCTGATTACAGTAAGGCAGATAGAATAATCAATGGTTACTGTAAGGCAGATAGAATAATCAATGGTTACTGTAAG
>OMVA01000053.1 GCA_900314445.1 uncultured Lachnospiraceae bacterium
GGCAATGATGATGCCGGTATGATTCATTACTTCATGACAACAGGTATGAAGAACGGAGATATGGCGTCTGATGACTTCCAGGCAACTTCTTATCAGAATCGCTACCAGGACCTTCGTTACAAGTACCGTTCTGACCTTACAGCTTATGCCAGAGATTATATTGAAAGTGGTAAAGCCAGTGGCCGGGTTGCTACAGGTTGTTCGGAAACAGTTGATCCTGTTTCTACATACAATGGCGTAGATTACTCAAGTGTTTATGATTTCAATTACTATAAGAATCATAACTCTTATGTGAAGACTACATATGGCGGAGATGATGTTTCTGCCATTGAGTATTTCGTAAATACAGGTATGAGCAAGAAAGATCAGGCAAATGAGACTTTCAGCATTACCTGCTATTATGATAACTACAATGACCTTTATGATGCTTATGGCGAGAATTATTCAGCTTACTACAAGCATTATGTAAATTCTGGTAAGAATGAAGGTCGTGTTGCGGACCATGCCATTTACAAGACTAAGACCCCTAAGATTTCTAACAGTGGTCATGATGAGAACAATAAGTACAGAGGTGGGGCAGCTGGCGATAACAATGGTACAGAGTGGCACATCATTAACTGGTTCAACCGTCCATGGTCTTGTGTACTTCGTTACTCAGATACAAATGTTGCAAACACATTGGCGACTCTTTCTGAGCAGGCAGCTTATAACGATTGCATTGGCTACGACCAGAATCAGCGTACAACTTACTGGGCAAATCTTTCCGCAGTAGGTTTCTGGCCAAGTTCTATCACAAACCTTTGCGAAGCAGACTGTTCTTCCGGTGTAGCTGCAAACATTAAGGCTACAGGTTACATCATGGGTGTATCCAGCCTTACCACGGTTTCAGAAAGATCAACAACTTACAACCTGAGAAGTCAGCTTACAGCTCGTGGCTTTACAGTTCTTACAGGACAGGGCTACACATCAGGCACACGTTATCTGAAGAGAGGAGATATCCTTCTCAACGATCAGCATCACGTTGCTGTAGTAACAACAGATGGCCGTATCCAGGTGGCTGCTCAGTAAGACTTTCCGCCAGGAAATAGAATTAAATATTAATGCAAATGGATTTAGCGTAAAACTTGCGAGTCCATTTGCAGGTATAAAGATAGAGGTAGGAAACGGGTATATACCTGTTTCCTCTTTTTCTTTTGAAGGATAGGAAATTTGTGGACATCTCATCTGCCAGTAAGAAACTGATTTCACAAAATTATCATATTATAGGTTGATAATTGCCCTTGAATTCTTGATATTTTAGGGACTTTATATTAAAATGTCTCTAATTATGTAAAGGATGTGAGGTTATGAACAACTTTAATCAGCACACACAAGATGTAAATGTAGATCGTGATATGACAATGGAGGTTGCAGATATCCTCGAGCAGGTTTATGTTGCCCTTTCTGAAAAAGGATATAATCCAGTGAATCAGATTGTTGGTTATATCATGAGTGGAGATCCAACATATATCACAAGCTATCGTGGCGCAAGAAGCCTGATCATGAAGGCAGAGCGTGATGAACTTTTAGAGACACTGGTACAGAATTACATCGACACAAAATTAAAGAATAATTAACAGGTGAACAATATGCGAATCATGGGACTGGATTATGGAGAAAAGACGGTTGGCGTTGCAATTTCTGATGCACTGCTTCTTACAGCGCAGCCAGTAGAAACAATTGTACGTGAAAGACCAACAAAACTTCGGAAGACTTATCAGCGTCTTGAAGAACTGATCCAGGAAAATGAGGTTGAAAAAATCGTTCTGGGTAAACCGCTCAATATGAATGGAACCGAAGGTGAAAGAGTAGAACGTACAACAGAATTCAAAGAGACTCTGGAGAAGCGAACAGGTCTTGTAATTGAATTCATGGATGAAAGACTGACTACAGTAGAAGCTGACCGCATTCTTTCAGAAACAGGGGTTGCTGCATCCGGCAGAAAAGAATATATCGATAAAATGGCAGCTGCAATTATTTTGCAGGCATACTTAGATTCACAGCCTGGACAGTAGGGCGGAATCGTAATTTAAAAGATTTGAATTTATTGCAGAGGCAGTCCCAGGGGATGCTCTGCTATATATAAATTTTTTTATTAAACCGAATTCGGCATGGGGAAACAATTGGGCATGCTGAATAATAACAATAAGTATGATTATTACAGTATGCCGGCTAAGTGCCGGCTATTTTACTGTGCAAATTTGGAGGAATAATTTGGAAAGAATTTTTAAGAAGAAAAACGAAGATGTGCCAGCTGAGAAGACAGAAGATAATAACTCAGCAAATCAGACAAAGAATAGCAGCAATGCAGGAAGTAAGAAGCCTTCAAAAGCTATAGCCACAAAATCAAAGGATGCAAAACAGAATGCAAATTCTAATGCTAAGGCAAAGCCAAATGCTAAGGCAAAGCCAAATGCTAAGAGCGATGCCAATGCTAATGCTAAGACCGATGCAAACCCCAAGACTGCTACCAAGGCAAACCCTAAGTCTAAGCAGAATGCTAGGAATGCAAATGCTAAGACTAAGGCGAATTCTAAGGACATCGCAAAGGCTGGTAAGGCAAAGGCGAATTCTAAGGACAGTGCAAAGGCTAAGGCAAACGTAAAGACTAAGGCAAACACAAATGCCAATGCAAAAGCTAAGGCAAAGCAGAATACTGCAAATACAAATTCCAAGGCCAATGCAAAGACTAACGCCAATGCAAATGCTAAGACAAATCCAAAGGCAAAGCAGAACGCTGGCAATGCAAATGCTGCAAGCTCTGATGAAAAGCCAGCTAAGAAGCCTCACTTTACCAGAAATCAGAAAGCAAGAAATGCTGGAGCTGCCAATGCAGTTCAGTTAGGCCTTCGGAATGGAGGAGCACCAAATCCAAAGACCGTTAAGATTATCCCACTGGGAGGTCTGGAACAGATTGGTATGAATATCACTGCCATTGAATATGGTGATGACATTATCATCATCGACGGTGGTATGTCTTTCCCGGAGAACGACATGCTGGGTATTGATCTGGTTATTCCAGATATTACATATCTGAAGGATAATGCAGATAAGGTTCGTGCCATGGTTGTTACCCATGGTCATGAAGATCATATTGGTGCTATTCCTTATATCGAAAGAGAAATGAATATCCCACTCTATGCAACAAGACTTACCATGGGACTTATTGATTATAAGTTAACAGAGCATGGCCTTATTGATCAGGTTGAGCGTCACGTTGCTGCATATGGAGATACATTTACCTTTGGTTCATTTAAGGTTGAATTCATTCGAACAAATCATTCTATTGCCGATGCTGCAGCACTTGCAATCTTTACACCAGCTGGACTCATTGTTCATACCGGTGACTTTAAGGTTGACTATACACCAGTATTTGGTGATTCCATTGACCTGCAGAGATTTGGTGAACTTGGAAGGATGGGGGTACTTGCTCTGATGGCAGATTCAACCAATGTTGAGCGTCCAGGCTACACACCATCTGAAAAGACAGTGGGCAAAACATTTGACCATATCTTTGATGACTACCGGGATAACCGTCTCATTATTGCAACCTTTGCATCTAACGTAGATCGTGTACAGCAGATTATTAACTCGGCATACAAGTATGGAAGAAAGGTCATTGTGGATGGCCGTTCCATGGTTAAGATTATTACAATTGCTCAGGAACTTGGATATATCAGTGTTCCAGAGAATACATTAATTGATATTGATGAAGGAAAGAACTATCCATCCAACCAGTTAGTATATGTAACAACTGGCTCCCAGGGTGAAAACATGGCGGCTCTGTCAAGAATTGCATCTTCCATTCATCAAAAGATTAAGATTCAGCCAAATGACGTTGTTGTATTTTCATCCAACCCAATTCCGGGAAATGAAAAGCCAGTTTCCAATGTCATTAATGAACTGGAAATGAAGGGTGCTCATGTTATCTGGCATGATACGCATGTATCTGGACATGCTTGCCAGGAAGAACTGAAACTAATCTACTCCCTGACAAAGCCTATGTATGCAATTCCTGTGCATGGTGAATATCGTCACTTAAAGCGTCACGCGGAACTTGCTCGTGAGATGGGTATTCCAAAGGAACGCATTAAGATCCTTATGACAGGAGATGTTCTGGATATCGGCGAAACAAAGTTTGACGTTACCGGCAAGGTTCCGGCAGCTGGTGTCCTGGTTGACGGCCTGGGTGTTGGTGACGTTGGTAACATCGTCCTTCGTGATAGACAGCATCTGTCCCAGAACGGACTGATTGTTGTATCCATGACCATTAATCGCATGACAAATGAACTTGTGGCCGGTCCTGATATTGTTTCTCGTGGATTCGTTTATGTAAGAGAAGCAGAGAGTCTGATTGAAGGCTGCTACGATGTAGTACAGGAGACAATGGATATTTGCATGGAGCGTAATATTACTGACTGGTCAAAGATCAAGATGATGATTAAGGATTCGCTTGGTGAATTCCTGTGGCAGCGTATGAAGCGTAGCCCAATGATTCTGCCAATTATTTCGGAAGTGTAAAGTGATATTATTTCCTTTGCCTATACTGTCTGTAAGCCTGAATTTCCAGACACTGCAAATCTCCTTTGCAGAGGTTTAGTTGACAGAAATATCACAGCCCTTCATAATATAAAGGTTAGATGTGATGAATACTTCAGTGACGGACAGAATACTAGTTTGATAACTATTCAGGGGAAAGAATATGAGTGAATTGAATCAGGCATGTCAGAAAATGAATCAGTTGCTGAAAGAGTCGTCTGAGTACCGGACATACATTTTTGCGCGTAATCAGATTCGTTCTCATGCGGAATTATATAGTGCTGTGCAGAACTTTAAGAAGCAGTACAGTGATATCGAACAGTACACAGAGGGCAATCCTTACGATGCGCTCCGCAGGCTCTACGATGAGAATGATGAACTTCTCCACAATGAAGTGGTGAATGAGTACCTGCGTGCGGAGACAGATTTCACACAGTTGATTCAGAATACTTTGGACCGCATTATCAGCGGCCTATCCTTATAGGATTCAGGGGACAAAAATGGCTGACGAAAAGCAGAGAAAAGTGAATAGTGAAGTAAAGCTTCGCCCGGATGCAAATGAGATGCGCGAAGGTGGCGGACACAGAGTGAGATATGGCAATACAGAAATGCTGAAGCAGAAAAAAGCAGAGCAGGAAACTCGCCGTGCAAGGGCTGAGGCAGGTATTGAAGAGGATAGACCTCGAAGAAAAACTGCGAATCCAGGTCTCCAGAGACTTGCTGAACAAGCAGAAAAAGATGCGGCTGAGAAGAGAGCCAAAGATCCTAGACCTAAGATGGATCCAGAAAGAGCGGCTCTGATTAAGGGCGTCAAGACAGAACGCAGACTGAAGACAGCCCTCTATTATGCTGTAGAGTTATTAATTGATGTTGCACTTATTCTGATTATTGTAAGAGGCTTCTCTACATCCTTTAGTTTTGCACATGATGTATTTTATGATCGGGCAATGACTCCTGGAAGCAACGAACTTGTTACAGTAAAAATCGAAGATGGTTTTACCACATCAAGTGTTGCGGAGTCCCTTGTGGATGCAGGTGTAATTAATAACAAGTATGTTATGGTTGCAAAAATCAAGGTTGGAGAATACGGTAATAAAATCGTAGAAGGAACATACGCTCTTTCACCAGGAATGACATCCAATCAAATTCTGGCAATCATCACCCATCAGATTGATATGGAGGATGAGGAAGAAGAGGAAGAGGACAAGACAGCAACCACAACAGATGCAATCAAGATTATTGATAACTCTGGTGCAGGTGCCGGCGAAGGCGCTGATGAAGGTGATTCATCTGTAGAAGGTGGAGAATCAGAAGGCGGAGAAGAATCAGATGGCGGAGAGTCAGCTGAGTAAATAAAAACTTAGAGGCTTGTAGTTACATAACTGCAAGCCTTTTTTTAAAAGATTTAGGGGATGAATATGGAATACGAGAGAATACAAACTTTTATCCAGGCTTATTCAAAAGATGATAAAGAATCATTGCAGAAAATCTATGACAATGCAGTAGCCACAGGAGTGCCGGTAATCCGTATTGAGATGAGAGATTACTTGAAGACTATTCTCAATATGACTCACCCAACAAGAATTCTGGAAGTGGGTACAGCAGTGGGGTATTCTTCTCTTTACATGGCGGAATGCTTATCGGAAATTGGGTTGGACTTTCATATTGCAAGTATTGAACTGGATGAAAATAATGCCAAAATTGCAGAACAGAATATTCGCTATCTAGGTAGACAAAGACAGATCAATATCCATGTGGGAGATGCGGCTGAAGTAATGAAGAGGATGAGAGAGAAGCGGTTTGAATACGACTTCATCTTTATTGATGCTGCCAAAGCCCAGAATCAGGTTTATATGGAAGAGGCAATTCAAATGGCACATCCAGGAACTGTAATTATTACAGATAATATTTTTATGGATAGTGAAATATTAGAATCTCATTTCCTTGTTGAGAAAAGAGACAGAACCATTCATGACAGATTAAGACAGTATCTCTATAGCATAAAAAATGATCCACGAATTGAAACTAGTATTGTGGCAGTTGGTGATGGCATTGCCATGAGTGTGGTTAAATAATTTACATAAAAACCTTTTCTTTGCAACTTAGTTTACTTATGCTATAATGCCATTTGGGTTACTATCGCAGGGGTTACTGCGTCTATAAACATTCTAATAAAAGTAAAATCATAGTAAGAAAAAACCAAATGGGGATAAGGAGAGGTAATTACGAATGCGTATTACAACAGGTAGAAAGAAAATCCGTGTTGGTGATCTGTTGGTAGAGGCAGGTGCTATTACACAGGATCAACTTGATCAGGCCTTAGCAAAACAGAAGGAAGATGGTGGCCGTCTTGGTACTGTCCTTCAGACTATGGGCTTCATTTCTAAGGAACTTCTCATCACAGTTCTGACAACACAGATGGGCATTGAATATATGGATGTTCGTTCTGCTCAGATTGATGAATCGGTTCTGAATCTCGTTCCCGATAACTTAGTAAGTAAATATAAAGCAATGCCAATTGGCTATAAGGAAGATAATCCAAACATCCTGCAGGTAGCAATGGCAGATCCTACCGATCTGATTGCTATTGATGATATTGCCATTGCATCTGGTCTTCAGGTAGAACCATTCCTGTCCTTTGAAGATGACCTTGGTGCTGTCATTGGTAAGTACTACGGATCTGCACAGGCAATGGAAGCCGCTGAGCTCTATAAACAGGAGCAGGCTGGTCAGTTCCAGGATGAAGAAGAAGCGGAGTCCCAGGCGGAAATTGATAACTCCCCTATCGTACTTCTGGTTAATCAGATTATTGAAGGTGGTGTTAGACAGAGAGCTTCCGATATTCATATCGAACCTTTGGAAGATAAGGTTCGAGTTCGTTACCGTATCGATGGTGCTCTGAAACAGGTTATGACTTACGATTCTAATATACTTGCTGGTATTAGTGCTCGTATCAAGATTATCGGTGGTATGGATATCGCCGAGAAGAGAAAGCCTCAGGACGGTCGTATCACAAAAATAGTAGACCGAAAAGAATATGATGTCCGTGTATCTATTCTTCCAACTGTTTACGGCGAAAAGACTGTTATGAGACTTACCTCCAAGGATGGTCTTACAAAACCAAAGTCCAGCCTTGGTTTCTCAAAAGAAGAGGAAGTCGTATTCGACGGAATCCTTTCAAACCCACATGGAATTATCCTGGTTACAGGTCCTACAGGTTCTGGTAAATCCACAACACTGTATACATCTCTTTCTGAGCTGAATACAGAAGATGTAAACATCATCACAGTTGAGGACCCAGTCGAAGCAAATATTAATGGTATCAACCAGGTACAGGTTAATGTAAAAGCGGAAATGACATTCGCTGCGGCTCTTCGTTCCATCCTTCGTCAGGATCCGGACATTATCATGATCGGAGAAATCCGTGATAGTGAGACTGCACAGATTGCCGTACAGGCCGCTATTACGGGACACTTAGTTGTATCTACACTGCATACAAACTCAGCTGCATCAACTGTAACGCGTGTAATCGATATGGGTATTGAGCCATACATCATCGGTGATGCCCTTGTAGGTGTTATCGCACAGCGTCTGGTAAGACGCCTTTGCCCGTCCTGCAAACAGCCTCGACTTGCTGATGAAGATGAGAAAATCGCGCTTGGTGTTAAGGACACAGATGATGATGTAGTTATCTACGAACCAGTTGGTTGTCCACTCTGCAACAACACCGGTTACTCCGGACGAATTGGTGTATACGAAATGATGCCGGTTACCAGAGAACTTGCCGCAATCATTGCTCACGGTGCCAAGGCCGATGAAATTGAAAAGCAGGCCCTTCAGGAAGGCATGAGCACACTGAAGATGTCCTGTGCAAGACACGTCTTAAACGGAATCACATCCCTATCCGAGATGCGTAAGATTGTTTACACAACAGGCGATAATTACTAAATGATTCATAAGTTATCCGCATGCAAATGAGATGCGTATAACTTTTAATAGAAGAGATATCTATAGAAACAAAATAAAATCGCTCACAGAGAATAAAATATGGGGGTTATAAAACATGGCAATTGATATGGACGAACTGCTGTCATTGGCAGTAGATGAAAATGCATCCGATATCCATCTGGCAGTTGGCATTCCACCTAAGTTCAGAATTAACGGTGCACTTAACGACGTAGATGTACCACCTCTTTCCGCTGCTGATGCTGCAGAAAGTATTGGTATGACAATGAATGAACGTCAGAAAGCTATTTTGAAGGATCGTGGTGAATGCGACTTCGCTTACCAGCTTCCAGATGAAAAGGCTCGTTTCCGTGTAAATGTATTCATGGATCGAGGAAATATGGCAGCTGCTTATCGTAAAATCGATACAGTTATTCCAAGACCTGAACAGCTGGGACTTCCACCTTCCGTAATCGAACTTTATAAGAAGAAGAGAGGAATGGTTCTGGTTACAGGTCCTACAGGTTCTGGTAAATCAACAACACTTGCTTCTATTATTAATAAGTGTAATGAAAACAGATCAGAACATATCATTACTCTGGAAGATCCTATCGAGTATGTTCATCATCATAAGAAGTCAATCGTAAACCAGCGTGAGCTTGGTATGGATACACTTTCTTTTGAAAATGCTCTTCGAGCTGCACTTCGTGAAGATCCTGATATTATCCTGGTCGGAGAAATGCGTGACCCTGAAACAATTTCCGTTGCAATTACAGCGGCTGAAACAGGTCACTTAGTATTCTCTACACTGCATACAATTGGTGCAGCAGCAACTGTTGACCGTATTATCGACGTATTCCCACCTCATCAGCAGCAGCAGATTCGTATTCAGCTTGCCATGGTTATTGAGGCGGTTATTTCACAGCAGTTACTTCCAACAGCAGACGACCATGGTCGAGTAGCTGCCTTTGAAGTAATGCATGCAACACCAGCTATCAGAGCACAGATTCGTGAAGCTAAGACTCATCAGATTGAATCTACAATTCAGACTTCTCGTGCACAGGGTATGGTTACCATGGATGATAACCTGCTGGAACTTTATCGTAATGGAATGATTACAAAAGAATCTTGCTTGTCCTATGCTCAGGATATGACAACAATGAAAAAGAATCTTATGTAAATTGTTCAAAATGCACAATTTAAAAGTCGAAATTTATAATAGTTACGCTTTGTTCATAATTTGTTCAAAAAGATATGGATAAAAGTAACAAAAAACTTGCATATTTATGTGAATCATTATAAAATTTTGTAAAGTTGCAAAACGAGCAATTATTTTTGTGGAGGAGATTCAAATGGCAAAGTATGAGTACAAAGCCGTTGACAGAACTGGTAAGTCAAAACATGGCACCATTGAAGCTGGCACAGAAGAAGCTGCAAAGGCTAAACTGAAAGCAGATGGACTTACAATTACTTCTTTCGGCGAAAGTAAAGACGTCGATCTTCGTATCGGTGGCGGTAAGAAAGTTAAGGCAAGAGACTTATCTGTTTTCTGTAAACAGTTTGCTTCTGTTCTTCGTGCAGGTGTTCCTATCATTGCTGCTCTGGATATGATGAGCCAGCAGATGGATAACAAAACACTTCAGGCAGCACTGATTGAAGCAATGACTTATGTTCAGAAGGGTGGTTCCCTTTCTGATGGCTTGAAATTAAATCCAAAAGTATTCCCACCAATCCTGTATAACATGGTTGCTGCTGGTGAATCTTCTGGTAAGCTGGAAATCTGTTTTGACAGACTTGCAGTTCAGTTTGAGAAAGATAGTGCGCTGCAGGGTAAGATTAAGGGCGCGATGACATATCCTATCGTTGTTCTCTTGGTTATCCTGGGTGTAGTAGTAGTAATGATGGTTTCTGTTATTCCTACTTTCTCAGAAATGTTTAAAGAAATGGGTGCTGAGCTTCCGGTAGCTACACAGATTCTTGTGAATATTTCAGACTTTATGGTTGCAAGATGGTATATATGTATCTTGATTGTTGCGGCTCTCGTGTTTGGTATTAAGCTCTTTAAAAATACAGATTATGGTAAGCATTTCAATGGAAGTATTGCCATGAAACTTCCAGTATTTGGACAGTTAAATATAAAGACATATGCAGCAAGCTTCTCAAGAACATTTGCAACACTTCTTGCATCTGGTATTTCCATGATTGATGCGGTTGATCAGACAGCAAAGGTTATGAAAAATATCATTGTTAGAGAAAAGCTTTTTAAATGTAAAGATCAGGTTGCAAAGGGTGTGCCTCTTTCAAAACCGATCAAGGATATGGACATTTTTCCTGTTATGCTTCCACAGATGATGCATATTGGTGAAGAGACAGGCAATATTGAAGACATGATGAATAAGGTTGCTGACTTCTATGAAGAAGAAGTTGATACAATGGCTAATTCGTTAACCCAGCTTCTGGAACCAATCATCATCGTAGTAATGGCTGTTATCGTTGGTGTTATTGTAGTTGCTATTTACTCACCTATCATGAGTATGTACGATGCAGTAGATAACTATTAATTTGTTAGTTACCGCAGATTGCGGTTTCTATAATAAAGTAGATAATTTATACCGGGCGAGCGGATAGATTATACACTATTTATAAATTCCGAAAAATTTTAAATGGAAAAAGGAGAGATGATTATGAAAAAGTCAAATAAAGGTTTCTCACTTGTAGAACTTATTATCGTTATTGCTATCATGGCAATCCTTGCTGCAGCTATTGCTCCAGCTCTGATCCGTTACATCGATAAGTCAAGAAAGGCTGATGAC
>OMVA01000054.1 GCA_900314445.1 uncultured Lachnospiraceae bacterium
CAATAAAAAGATGCGTCTCCAAGAAGCTGCCTAATCAAAAAAGTTTGTAGTTTTTGGGGAAAGGGGCATTATACTCTATTTTTGCCAGAAACAGCATACCTCACAAAAAATGATATAAAAATGGAGCTGGAAAAAATGATTATCTCATTTTTTCACAGCCCCTTTTCTTTATTCGTCTATGCACTTATTCGTCCTTAGCCTTATTGTTTTTCGGCTTCTTAAAAGGAATCTTCGCCTTATTGGAAGATACTTTCTTCTTGGGAGAAGACTTCTTTGGTGATGGCACTGGCTTTCCACCATTTGCCTTCATCTGCTCTTCCTTTTTACTCTGCATCTTTCTAGCCTGGAGTTCACGACGCTTCTTAGCCTGTGCATCCTTCTTAGCCTTGATTTTCTCAAGTTCTTCCTCATCTGCACGACGAATTGTCTTGATTACGAAGATCTTATCATCCTTGCTCTGGCTACTCTTTCCATTGGATGCGGCAGGTTTGAACTTAATCTTACCAACAACCGGACCATGATAGAGGCAACGACCTGTTGCAAACTCTGTGGTGGAATTGGTTGAGAACCAGTTAAGTTTTCTCACACACCTGCGTTCACAAATTGGGCACTTGAGACGAGCCAGTTCCTTGTCCTTCATGATTTCCTGCTTGGAAGGAAATTCCTCAGAAATTTCTTCGTAAATACCATGATGGAAGTCCTGAATTCGCTCTTCCATTTTCGTTGGATGATTGTATGTGTCGTATACGTAGTTCTGAGAATCCTCATTCAATCTGGCCTTCTTAATAACTGCCGCTGTATATCTGGCATCATTAATGGCCGAATGGAATTCCAGCTTTTCAGGAATCTCCAGGAAATCAACTGCCTTATCCAGACTGCATCCTGTCTGTTCCTTCATATACTTTTCAACAAATACTTTCTGCATATCGTAGTACTTCAGCGGGAACTTAATCGGCTCCAGATTATAGAAGTCCATGTTCTCCTGCAACACCATAAGATCCGTGCTACCCCATGTACAAAATGCAAAATCCTGTCCACACCACTCTCTAAACTCCTGTAAAACTTCAGGGAATGGACGTCCCTCATCAAAGAGGGTGTACTCATCATAGTTTAGAATCTTGCGAATGTGGTATTCCAGTTTTTTAAATACCTTTGGTCGAATGAGCATTTGAAACTCATCGACTTTATGCATGGATGCATTCAGTTTTACCGCACCGATTTCAATGACTTCGCTGACAATGCCGTGATCCTTACCATCCGCTCCTCTCGGATTCTGGTTCCACTCCAGATCCATAACAATATAATCCAAGTAAAAGTTCTCCTTTGACAGTCTTTCTTCTTTCCAACCCTTTATGCAAATGAGATGCGCAGTCCATTTGCATGTCCCACATAGGAAATACTTTAATAACAATTTACTCCATACTCATGATACCTTTGTACGGTCAGTATGAATACACGCAACTGCTTAGACTTATGGCCTTAGTATTCACATGTGTAAATGCAGCATCAACATGGTGATATCCGCTGGGGATACGCCTGAGATACGGGAAGCCTGACCGATGGATTCTGGGCGAATCTTCTCCAGCTTCTGACGTGCTTCTACACGTAAATTCTTTACCTTACTATAGTCGATGGATGCAGGGATTTTCTTTCCTTCAATCTTCAGGAAGTGCTCAACCTGCTGCATCTGTCTCTTGATATATCCCTCATATTTAATGGCGATATTAATCTGCTCAATAATTTCAGGTGCTGTACGCATATCTGAAAAATCAGGTCTTTCTGGATCAAGTTCAGCAACCGAATCGTAGTCGAACTCTGGTCTCTTGATAAGATCTGCCAGAGAAACCTGCTTGTCGATTGGAGAAGAGCCCCTGGCTGCCAGGAAAGCAAGAACTTCCTTATTAGCACCCAGCTTTACAGCTTCAAGACGAGCAATTTCACTTTCAATCTTTTCCTTCTTTGCAAGGAAGGCCGCATATCTTTCCTCATCGATGAGGCCAACTTCGTGACCAATTTCTGTAAGACGTAAGTCTGCATTATCCTGACGAAGAAGTAATCTGTATTCTGCACGGCTGGTCATCATTCTGTATGGCTCTGGTGTTGGCTTTGTAACCAGATCATCAATGAGAACGCCGATGTAACCATCAGAACGTTTAAGAACCACTGGCTCCTTACCCTGCATATAACGACCTGCATTGATACCAGCCATAAGTCCCTGGGCACCTGCCTCTTCATAACCAGATGAACCATTAATCTGTCCAGCTGAGAAAAGTCCCTTAATAGCCTTGAACTCCAGGCTTGGCTTCAGGTCTGTTGCGGAAATACAATCGTATTCAATGGCATAGGCATCTCGGATAATTTCAGCATGTTCCAGACCAGATACGGAATGCACCATGGCATACTGTACATCCTCAGGCATAGAGGATGACATACCATCCAGGTACATTTCCTCTGTGGTCTCACCTTCTGGTTCTACAAAGAGCTGATGGCGATCCTTATCTGGGAACTTCATAATTTTATCTTCAATAGATGGGCAGTATCTTGGGCCAACACCATGAATAACTCCAGAGTAAAGAGGAGAACGATCAATGTTCTGTCTAATGATCTCGTGGGTGGTTTCATTTGTATATGTCAGCCAGCAGGAAATCTGCTCGCGCTTAATGTCTGCTTCTGTATTGGTGAAGGAGAAAGGCTGAATCTTCTCGTCACCCTTCTGCTCCTGCATCTTAGAGAAATCAACTGTCTTACGATCAATTCTAGGTGGTGTACCTGTCTTAAATCTACGAATATCGATTCCTGCATCCTCTGCCATGGAATCTGACAAATGATTTGCTGCCATAAGTCCATTTGGACCAGTAAAGGTCTTTGTATCTCCATAGATACACATTGCCTTTAAGTAAACACCTGTACAAAGAACTACCGTCTTGGCATGATAAATGGCACCAGAATATACCTGCACACCAGTCACCTCACCATTCTCCACCAGAAGCTTTGTAACTTCTGCCTGACGAAGGGTAAGATTTTCCACCTGCTGCATGGTATGTCTCATTTCCAGAGAGTAACGATGCTTGTCTGCCTGCGCACGTAAAGAATGGACAGCAGGTCCCTTGGATACATTGAGCATCTTAGACTGAATATATGTCTTATCGATGTTCTTACCCATTTCACCACCAAGTGCATCAATCTCGCGCACCAGGTGTCCCTTGGAAGAACCGCCAATATTTGGATTACAAGGCATCATGGCAACTGAGTCCATGCTGACTGTAAATATAATTGTTTTAAATCCCATGCGGGCAGCGGCAAGTGCTGCTTCACATCCTGCATGTCCTGCACCAACTACGATGCAGTCGTAAGTTTCTTCTACGTATGACATTCTTTGTATGCCTGTCTACTTTCTAACAATTTTCTAAATAATCAAGTCACTTGCACGTAAAGTTCATTTGCATGCATAAGACCCAAGCCTGATAGGTCTAAGGCCTCAAACATTCACATTCTAGCATAAATATGGCCTTACGCAAATGAACTTGTGGTCTATTTTCCCATACAAAAATCTTTGAAGATTTTGTCTGCCAGATCATCCTCTAAGGCTTCACCGATAATATCGCCAAGAGATTCGTAAGCCGCCATAAGATCGATGGTGTAGAAATCCTCGCCCACGCCCATATCAATGCTTTCGCAAACCTTAGCCAGGCTTTCGCTGGCATGAACCAGCCCCGCCTTCTGGCGGCTGTTGGTGATGTAGATCTGGTCGTTGTAGCTTACGTCCCCTGCGAAGAACATGTCTTCAATGAGTTTCTTCAGTTCCTCTTTGCCGTTACCCAGCTTGGCAGAAGTTGAAATACAAGGAATTGTCTCATCTTTTGCAAATGGATTTGCCTTAGCGAAGAGAGACTTTACATCCTCTTCCCCTACCACCTGACCAGCATCCTCTTTATTTAAAAGAACAATGGTTGGCTTTCCCACAATCTGCTCTGCAATTTCCTGATCCTTTTCCGAAAGCTTTTCCGCGCTATCCAGAATGAAAAGAACAAGGTCTGCTTCTTCCAGACTTTTCTTGGCCTTTTCTACGCCAATCTTTTCCACAGTATCCTCTGTTTCACGGATACCAGCTGTATCAATCAATTTCAGGGTAATGCCACCCAGACTTACTTCCTCTTCCAGTGTGTCCCGGGTTGTGCCAGCAATATCTGTTACAATGGCACGTTCTTCTCCCAGAAGCATATTCAGAACAGAAGACTTACCTACATTGGGACGACCTACGATGGCGGTCTTAATTCCCTCATGGATACGTCTGCCATCATCAAAGGTGGACAGGAGTTTTGCAATCTGACTCTGCAGTTCATTTACGGTTTCTTTCAATTCATCTGGGAATTCATCCAGAGAATAATGTTCCGGATCATCAATGGCTGCTTCAATAAAAGCCGTATTATGCAGAATTTTTTCTCTCAGTTCCTGAATCTTTCCTTTTAAGTTACCGGAAAGCTGGTGCAAAGAAGATGACAGGGCAAGATCATTTTCCGAATTGATGACATCCATAACTGCCTCAGCTTCTGTCATATCTACACGTCCGCCCAGGAATGCTCTCTTGGTGAATTCACCTGGCTCCGCTGGTCTTGCCCCATTTCGAACCAGTAAATCCATAACCTTCTGCATAACAAAAGGACCACCGTGGCAGTCAATTTCTACACAGTCTTCGGTTGTATAGGTGTGAGGTTCCTTCATCACAAGGACGATAACTTCATCAATTACCTGATTGTTGGCAGGATCCAAAATATGACCGTAGGAAGCCTGATAGGACTTCAGGTCTGTGAGTTTTCTTCCCTTCGGATTCTGGAATACTTTGTCAACAATGGACACAGCATCCTGACCACTGATACGGACAATGCCGATGGCAGCTTTTCCCATGCCACTGGCAATAGCGCAAATTGTATCTTCTTCGTGTAACATATTATTCTCCAAAATTGGGGGCTGCTCCACTTGGAACAGCCCCCACTGTTTTTAATCAATAAATTTACTTAAATAGAATATGACTTATTCTGTAACTTTACAATAAGACCATCAGCCCCCATAAGTAAGGAACCGATCAAAGCCATATACCATGATACTGAAGGACCAGCTGAAACCTTAACGCCCCATTCCTTTAATGATTCTATTTCATCTCCAGCATAGGCCTTAGCTGCGCCAAGGAAGAAGAAAAGTAAAAGAACCAGCAGAAGGAATAAAACAGCTCCGCCATAGTATACTTCTGAATATGGAAGCGCACGAATCTGATCTACAAATGGAGCCTTCAAAATAGAAAGTCTAATTGCAACTGCATAAAGAGCAATGAAAATCAAAATAAAAGCAACCAGGATATAGAATTTTCCAAGTCCCCAAAGTCCAAATGAATCTGAATATGTTCCAAGGAATCCTGCTTCAACCTTTGCAGAAAGCCACTTTGGAATAAATACAGAAAGGAATACTAAAAATGCTCCTGCAAGAGTCATAATACTAAGTGGATCCGACATAATTCTGCTAAATCCAGAGAAGTCAAATGCGACTGCACCCTGACCAGCTGCGCTTTGAGGTTGCATGCCCTGAGCCATATTCTGCTGAGACTGACCAAAAGCCTGATTAGTCTGTGTAGGCTGTGCCTGCTGGTCGAACTGCTGTGGCTGTACTGGCTGTGTTGGCTGTAC
>OMVA01000061.1 GCA_900314445.1 uncultured Lachnospiraceae bacterium
TTTCTTTTTGTCCAACTTATAAAGGATTCTTTTTTGCCATACCTGGCTTTCGTGGATAAGCTTTTGGTGTTGGCTTAGTCTTACGGATTGTAACAAAGCTTCTGGTGATTTCGGTATCCGGAAGAGGAACGAAATCCACAAATGGCTTTGCACCACCAAGAGTTTTAATAGCCTTTATGGAGCGGCTTTCCTCGTCTTCAATGTTCCTGGACTTATATGCAGTGAAAGAACCGCCCACCTTAACGAAAGGAAGGCACCATTCTGCTAAAATCGGAAGATCGGCTACGGCACGAGAAACAACCAGGTCAAATCCTTCACGGAGATTAGCGTCTCTTGCGCCATCCTCAGCTCTTGCATGAACCGCAGATATTTTTTCTAAGTGACATGCATCAATTACATTGTTCAGGAACTTAACTCTCTTTTGCAGGGAGTCTAAAAGTACCATTTCTACATCCGGATATAAAATTTTAAGGGGAATACCAGGGAAACCAGCACCTGTTCCTACATCCAAAAGTCTGACAGGATGGGAAGCGTCATTGGATTCCAGAGCCTTTTGCAGAGTCTTAACAGACTTGCAAGGCAGAGCGCTGTCACAGAAGTGCTGCATGACAACATCGTCCCATTCGGTAATGGCTGTCAGATTCATTACCTTGTTTGTTTCAACCAGCATAGTGAAATAGGTTTTGAATTGTTCTTCCTGCTGGTCAGTGAGGTCGAAACCAATTTTTAAAAATTCTTCTCTTAAAGAAAGCATAAAATGCCCTTTCTAAATAATGCAAATGAGTGTATAAGTTTTTCAAATCACTTAACATATTACTGTTTCGTAAGGTTCTTTTCAAGAAAAAGACTTTAAGAGTTCGCACTTGTATGATAGTATACGTTTAATTATTTTGCGCTCAGGACGGGAAATGTTATTTTCATGGCCTTCCTGCAGGATATAAAAGTTTATTATAAAAAATGAGGTTAAGAGATGAAAGCATTACGAAAAGTCGGTTACATTTTTATAGGACTTGAACTTGTATTATCAATCATTTTCATGATCCTTCTTGTAATGACAAGCATGGTGCCACTGGCACTCACAATCATTGTAGGTGTAATTTTATTTGCACTTCCAGTTTTATTTATCTTCATGCTGAAGAAGAAAAAGAGCGGAATTACAGCATTAATTCTTTCCTTCCTGCTCTGCTGTATTTTACCAATTGGTATTTTCTATCTGTTCAAGACAAACCAGGCACTGAATAGCATGACTGGTGCCAATACAGAAGTGGAACAGGTTAATGTATATGTTAAGATTGACGATCCTGTTTCAAGTATCGCTCAGGCAGTAGCAAATGGATATGTATTTGGTATCCTTGCTGATAACAGCGATACAGTAAATGAAACAGTGGCTGATATTAATGAAAAGACTGGCTCAACAATTACTACAAGCACATATCCTAGTGTATTCGAATTAGTAACAGCTCTTGAGAATGGTGAAATTCAGTCTATTATTGCTGGTCAGACTTCTATTTCTGCTCTGGATTCAACAGAGGGATATGAAGGTTATTCTAAAAGCAACTTAAAGATCATCATGCAGAATGAAGTTGAAACAGAAGTTGAGGAAGAAGAAAAGACAGAAATCGACACAGATCATTTCTGCGCGTACTTTTCTGGTATTGATACATACGGTTCTGTAAATGTTAAGAGCCGAAGCGATGTAAATATCATTGGTGTTGTAAACATGAACACACATCAGATTATTCTGATTTCTACACCACGTGATTATTACATTCCACTTTCTGTTTCCAATGGTAGCCCTGATAAGTTAACACATGCAGGTATCTATGGTGTTGATTGCTCAATGGATACATTAGGTATGCTCTACGATACAACAGTAGACAGATACGTTCGTGTAAACTTCTCTGGTTTCAAGAATATCATTGATGAACTTGGTGGTGTTGAAGTTTATTCTGATGCTACATTCACAACAGCACTGGATGAAACATCAGGCGAAGAAATTACTTTCAATGAAGGTATGAATACAATGACTGGTAAGCAGGCACTGGCATTTGCACGTGACCGTCATCACCAGGCAGACGGAGATTTCGCAAGAGGTCGTCATCAGATGGAAGTTATTCGTGCCGTTGTTAAAAAGATGGTATCTTCAGACATGCTGAAGAACTACGGAAATGTCATGGACTCTATGGCAGATTCCATGCAGACAAGCATGGATAAGGATGAAGTTGGTGAAATCGTTCAGGCTCAGCTTGCATCAGGTGAAGACTGGACAGTTCTCACATACAGCGTTTCTGGTGTATGTGATACAAAACCTTGCTACTCACTGGGTACATCTGCATCTGTAGTTATTCCAAATGAGGATGATGTTGCTTACGCTAAGGAACTGATCAAGGAAGGTCTTGCTGGAACTACATTTACTCAGGAAGAAATCGACCAGCATGTAACAAAGGTCGATGAAGCAGATCTGATTCCAATCGAAGAAGGCGACACAAGCACAGAAGCTCCAATTAGTGATTACAAAGATAACTAATTAGGGTATAATAATTCATATGAAAACACGGTATCTGCACGCAAGTCTTTGTGTGCAGATATCTTTTTATCAAAGAGGAGTTGAATATATGGGGAATAGTAAACCAACCCTTGTCATTATGGCGGCGGGAATGGGAAGCCGTTTTAAGGGACTTAAGCAGATGACAAGTGTAGATGAATATGGCAGATCTCTCATGGATTATGCGATTTTCGACGCCTTAGAAGCTGGATTCGGAGATGTGGTATTTATTATCCGTCGTGATTTTGCAGATGCTTTCAAGGAACAGGTGGGAAGCCGAATCGAGAAAATGGCTCCAGTCACCTATGTTTATCAGGAACTAACGGATATTCCAGAGGGAAGCAGTCTTCCAGAAGGCAGAGTAAAGCCTTGGGGAACTACACATGCTATCTGGAGTGCAAGAGAGGTACTGGAGGGCAAAGCCTTCTTAACAATTAATTCGGATGACTATTATGGAAAAGATGCCTTTGCAAAGGCTGTAAAGTTCTTTGAAGAAAATGATAAGGACAGTCAGTTTGCGTGTATCGGCTACAATGTGGTTATGACTCTGGAAAGCCAGGGAACCGTCAGCCGTGGTATTTGCAAGGTCGATGCAGATGACTATCTGATTCGGATTGACGAAAGAAAGAAAATTAAGCTGGATCAGAACCGTGGCTATTACACACTGGATGATGGAGCTACATTCCATTTGATCCCAGAGGATGCCCTGGCATCCATGAATCTCTGGGCCTTCAATCCAGGCTTCCTGTCAGACATTGAAAAGACATTCCCAGAAAGACTGGCAAATGGACTTGTCAAAAATCCAGACACCTTTGAAGAAACACTTTCAGATGCTGTTCAGAACATGATTGAAAGATCAGCCTGCACAGTAAAAATCTTAAAGACCAATGCCACATGGTTTGGCATGACTTATGCGGAGGATTTACAGACAGTTAAGGATTCTCTTGCAGAACTTGTGAAGGAAGGTAAGTATCCTGATGGAGAATGGAAGTAAGATTCCTTTTTATCAGAAAAAAAATGAATACCGCAAAGCGGGAATAGGTATGCTGCTGTCTGCTCTTTTGGCAGTGGCAGCATATTTTTTCAACCAGTGGAACATGCAGACTTTAATCAATGACAGGACGGAGAGTGGCTTTTCCCTCTTCTCGATTCTGGCCACTGCCTTAAAGAATATGTTTCCTCGCCTGGCACATCTTGCCATTGGCGAAAATCGGAGTTTCGTCTTTTCTTTTTCAACAATGATTTACGTCCTGATTTCCGTCATTTATTTTCTGGCAATCTTTGAACTTCTGCGACTGGCATATTTGGACGCCCTGCAGGGAAAGACAGTTCTGGAAAAGACCTATCGTAGAGACAAGTATTTGATTTGGCGAGGCGGAGTTTTCCTTGCTCTGCTTCTGGCCTTTGTGGCCCTGACCTGTATGCCACAATATCGTGGTAATCACAATGATATGCAGGGAATGTACCAAAGCTGGAGCCAGGTGATTGACTCAGCCAGAGAACAGAAACTTCCTGGCTACATGCAAATGAGTTGCACACTGCACAGAGGTTTCGGCTTTTACTGCTGGATTCTCAGTTTAATTCTGGCTTTCCTTTCTATTATTTACATCTTTGTTCTGGATACTTTGAATGAAGTGGAAATGCAAAGAGAAAAGATGGCAAAATCTTCAAAGAAAGCAGGATATGATTTTTGAACAGCTTCCGCACCTTCAATGGTGACACTTCCTTCTGTGCGAAGGGAGGCAATGGCTGCCATCATGGCGATACGGTGATCGTTGTAGGAAGAAATGCTTGCTGTATGTAAAGACTCAACGCCTTCAATAATCAGGGTGTTATCTTCCTCCCTGATATTTGCGCCCAGACGGATTAAGGTATTCATAATGCTGGCAACTCTGTCACTCTCCTTGATGCGAAGGCGAGCAATGTGAGAAATTCTGGTTTCTCCCTTGGCAAGGGCTGCCACAAGACTGAGGATTGGAACCAGGTCTGGAATGTTTTCTGCATCGATGTTAATGCCGTGGAGTTCATTTCCACAAATGGTAAAGGAACGTGGTCCCTGGGTTACCTTAGCACCAAAACGTCTTAAGATGCTGACGATTTCCTTATCACCCTGGAGAGAGGATGGATCAAGTCCGGTAAGGGTTACTGGTTCCTTAAGAAGGGCACCCGCAGATAAGAAGAAGGCCGCATTGGACCAGTCGCCGGTAACCTGAATGGAATCGGCACCATGGTAGGTCTGATTTCCTTTGATATAGAAAGTCTGATTGTCTTCGTCCTCCAGCACTTCAATGCCGAATTGACGAATAACTTCCAGAGTAATGTCGATGTAAGGACGGGAGGTCATCTCTCCAAGAACCTTGATTCTACTGTCTTCCTTCAGAAGAGGGCAGGCAAGTAAAAGGCCGGTGATGAACTGGGAAGAAATATTACCAGCAATGCGAAAGAGTCCGCCGGTCATTTTTCCCTTCATAGTGAGAGGGTTGCTTCCTTGTGGGGCAAATGAGATGCCGTGCTTTTCCATCTCTTCATAAAGAGGAGACAGTGGTCGCTCAGGCAGCTTGCCGTGCATATGAATTTCTGCAGGAAGGCCCAGGGCACCAATAACAGGAAGTAAAAAACGAAGAGTAGAACCACTTTCTCCACAATCCAGAGAAATAGGAGTTGATGTGTTCTGCTCCTTAAGATTTAACAGTGAAATTGGGTGTACAAGAAGGCCATCTTCCATGGAGTCAATCTTTGCACCCAGAGACTCCATGCAGGATCGTGTGGCATCAATATCCTTTGAAGAAGTAGAAAGGAAAAGTTTGCACTCTTTGTCGGATAATGCAGACGCAAAAAGGAGACGATGGGCGTGGGACTTCGATGGAATCGCTGCCACCCTATATTTGCCTTCTGATGATGGTCCATTATTTTGGGCCAGACTGTTTTCCTTACCTTCTAAAGTGATATTCATTAAACGCCATCCACCTCTTCTTTTGCCAGTTTACCTTCATGAAGCAGCTGCCAGAGACGCTTTGCATCATTGTTTGCAAGTGCTTCTTTATAATCTTCTAAGTTCTTAATAATATAGTTCAGTTCTGTTTCCAGTTTATCACGGTTCTCCAGGAAAATGCCAGTCCACATGTCTTCGTTCAGCCAGGCTACACGAGTCATATCTCGGTAAGAACCAGCAGAGAAACCGTTGTGTTCTTTGGCAGTCGGACTCTTAATGTAAGCAGAAGAAACGATATGAGCCATTTCGGAAGTGAAAGCAATCATGGCATCGTGCTTGTCGGCAGAGCAAACAGTAAGTTTGCCAAAACGACAAGGCTCAAATACTTTCTTTAACTCATCCAGGAAAGCCTGATCCTCAAAATGATCTTCATCTGGTACTACAATCAGCGAAGACTCACGGAAAAGGTGACCGGTTGCATACTGGAAACCTGAGAATTTTTTACCAGCCATTGGGTGTCCACCAACAAAGGTGAAACCATACTGCTTAGCCAGTGGGAAACATGCAGCACATATATTTCTCTTCAAACCACCAGTATCAATAACAAGAGTATCCTTCTTAATAAGGTGAGCATGCTCCTGCATCCACTTAACAATAGCTGCAGGATAGAGAGCTGGAATAATCAAATCGCACTCTGCGATACTTTCATCTGTCAGAGCATCATCCAGAATTTCGTCTTCAATGGCACTGGCCACCAGACCCTCATCCAGATCACATGCCAGAATTCTCTTATCTGAGTATTTACGGAAGGACTTTACAAAGGAACCGCCAATCAGTCCCAGTCCTACCACACCAATTGTTTGAATTTTATCTGCTGAAAACATATGGTTGCCTCGTCTTTTTATTAATCTTCATTAGTATAGCATTTTCCATGGAAGTATCGAAAGGATTCCAAGCTTACTTTACCGCATTAACGCGATAATGCAATGACGTACATAGACTATAACACCATGCCAGAGCTAAGTCAACGGAACTACTGGTGATTTGAGCTTTTTCGTGCTATTTTAAGTACAGGTATTTTAAAGATAGAAAGGAATTATTATGCAACACGTATTTTCAATCCTGGTAATCATTTTTCTCGCAGTGGAGCTTTATTTCTGTTCTGCGGGATCTGCACATAAAAAGAAGAGAATAACAAAGGGCTGGAATCCAGTAAAGGGAAAGATTCGTAAGATTACCAGCAACTACGATTCCCTGGCACATAAGACCATGTGTGAACTGACCATCAAGGCAGAGGATGGCGGTGTTTGTTATGCCAAGGTCAGCAAGATGTTCAACCAGTATGAAGAAGGAGAAGAGGTTGAACTCATGGAACTGAATGGTGTTCACAGATTCTTAGGATGTGACAGAGTGAATAAGAAGGCAAGAAAGGAACTGGCCATTGGCCTGATTCCATTGGCTGTAATTCTCGCCCTCTTGTTGGCAGTATCCATTTTTACACAGTAGATTTTTTTTAGGTGGGATTTTACTGGAACGGATACAGTGGAGTTTCGTTTTCAGAGGAATGTTTATTGGAAGAGGGGAGGAAAGAATATGAAGGAAACCGTGGTAAAGGCAGCGTCAAAAGCTGTATCCATTGCAAAGAAGAATAACAAGAAGAAAGCCAAAGCGGCATCAAAGGCTGCCAGAAAACAGGAAAGAAAAGACCGCAAGGATATTCGTAAGGCTTATACAAAGGCCCTGAAATCAGCAAATGCGGAAAAGGCATTGTCGTTCCTGCTTATCATTCTTACGATCATTCCATTTGTCATGGATTTTATGGATGAGCGTAAAAAGAATAAATAGGGCTTTTTCTTGATTCGAACTGCCTAAAATGGTAAGATATTCGCGGATTTAAAACGCATAAAATATGCGATTTATAATAAAATTAGATACTTGAAAGGACATGGAAAAATGGCAAAGACATTTAGTGAACTGTTAGAAATGGCAAAGAACATTGAAAAGAAGAAGGTATCTGTTGCAGTTGCTCAGGACGAAGAAGTTCTGCGTGCTGTAAAGGGTGCCAAGGATCTTGGAATTGCTGATTCTATTCTTGTAGGTGATGCAGATAAGATTAACGAAATCGCTGCAAATCTTGGTATGGATCTTTCTGATTATGAAATTGTAGATGTTAAGGATCCAATCGAAGCATCTCTCAAGGCTGTTAGTCTGGTTCACGATGGCGAAGCTGATATGTACATGAAGGGTCTGATTGACACGAAAGATTTCCTCCGTTCAGTACTGAACAAGGAAGTTGGTCTTCGTACAGGTAAGCCACTTTCACACGTTTGTGTATTCGACGTTGAAGGCGCTGATAAGCTTATGTTCCTCACAGATGTAGCTTTCGTTCCATATCCTACTCTTGAAGATAAGGTTAATATCATCAACAACACAGTTGAAATTTGTAAGGCTTGTGGTATCGACAATCCTAAGGTTGCACCTCTTGCAGCAGTTGAAGTTGTAAATCCTAAGATGCCTGAGACAGTTGAAGCAGCTGAACTTACAAAGATGAACGAAGAAGGCAAGATCACAGGATGCATCGTTGATGGTCCTCTTTCTCTTGATCTTGCAGTATGCCCAGAAGCAGCAGCTCATAAGGGTGCTACAGGACGTAAGATCGTTGGCGACGCTGACATCCTTCTCTTCCCTAACATCCATGCTGGAAACATCACATACAAGGCAATGGTTCACTTCGCAAAGGTTACAAATGGTAACATGATCACAGGTACAGCAGCTCCTGTTATCCTTACATCTCGTTCAGATACATACGAAGTAAAGATGAACTCACTTGCACTTGCTGCGCTTGTTGCTGATTCTCTTAAGAAGAACGCTTAATCCATATGGAAACGAATCGGTGTCAAAGTTCCTTTGGCACCGATCTGATTTTGGCAAATGGGATTGCCGTGGGCAGTTCATTTGCAAGAAGGTCATGAATCGATAAAACTAATTTATAATTTGGAGGTTACTATGGCAATCAAGTCTTTAATCATTAACCCAGGTTCTACATCTACAAAGGTTGGTATCTTTGAAGATGAAACTATGATCATGGACGAAACACTTCGTCACTCAACAGAAGAAATCGCACAGTATGATTCCATCATCGCGCAGAAGGATTTCAGAAAGAATATTATCCTTGACTTCCTCAAGGCTCAGAATCAGGACATTAAGTCTTTCGACGTTGTCGTTGGCCGTGGCGGTCTTCTCAAGCCAATCGCTTCTGGTACATATGCAGTTAACGATGCAATGCTGAAGGATATCGCTGAGCACAAGCGTGGTGACCATGCTTCTAACCTTGGTGGTGTACTTGCAAAGGAAATCGGCGATGAAATCGGCGTTCCTTCCTTCGTTGTTGACCCAGTAGTTGTTGACGAACTTGAGCCAGTTGCTCGTATCTCTGGTGTTCCAGAAATCGAAAGAATTTCAATCTTCCACCCACTGAACCAGAAGGCTATGGGACGTAGGTATGCTAAGGAAGTTGGTAAGAAGTACGAAGACCTGAACCTGATCATTACTCACCTTGGTGGTGGTGTTTCAACAGGTGCTCATAAGAAGGGTAAAATCGTTGACGTTTACGGTGCATTCAACGGCGATGGCGCATTCTCTCCAGAACGTGCTAACTGCGTACCTGCACTTTCCCTTGTTGAGCTTTGCTACAGCGGCAAGTTCACAGAAGCTGAAATGAAGAAGAAGATTATCGGTAACGGTGGTTTCAATGCTTATCTTGGAACAAACGATGCTCGTGATATCATCAAGCGTATCGACGAAGGTGATGAGAAGGCTAAGCTTGTTATGGATGCATTCATCTACAATCTTGCTAAGAACATCGGTGCTATGGCTGCCGTTATGCAGGGTAAGGTAGACCAGATCATCATTACTGGTGGTATCGCTTACAACGAGCGTATCATGAACAAGCTTAAGGAATATGTAAGCTTCATTGCTCCTGTAACAGTTTACCCAGGTGAAGACGAACTTCTTGCACTTGCACAGGGCGCCCTTCGTGTTATGAACGGCGAAGAAGAAGCAAAGATCTACGAATAAATTTCATGCAAATGGGATTGGTATAGATTGGCGAAAGCCACATAGCAATTTATTTATTCCTGTGAAAAATCAGGAGAATGCAGCCGACTAAATCGTAACTGAATTTGAGGACTAGCATGGAAGAGATTAATGTACATGGTTGTATTTTTGGAGATGGAATTCCAAAGGTATGCGTACCACTTGTAAAAACAACAGCAGCAGAGATCATTGAAGAAGCAAGACAGATTGAGGCAGAAGCCCATCGTCTGGAGGCTATGTACAATCATCCGGAACTTCGTGTATCCATGATTGAATTCCGGGCAGATTACTTTGATGGTGTTGCCAACTCTGCGGAGTTAAAGGAACTTCTGCTGAAGCTTCGTAAGATTTTTGCAGACCGTCTCATTCTCTTTACTTATCGTAGTGAAGATGAGGGTGGAAATCTTAGACACGATCGTGCCGAGGGTATGATTGATGACATTTACGAGTGGGTTATTCAGAGCGGTCTGGTAGACCTCATTGATATTGAACTCATGTCCGGCAATTTCCACGTGGTAAGACTGACCACCGAAGCACACGAGCATGGCATTGCCTGCGTGGTTTCCAACCATGACTTTACGGACACACCTCGTGATGACAAAATTATCTCCATGCTTCGCAACATGGAAATTCTGGGAGCGGATATCTGCAAGGTTGTATCCATGCCTGCAAATGAGTTTGACGTACGTAGAATCACAGAACTGTGTACAAAGGTTACTCGCGGTAATCTCCATGAAAATAATATTCGCAAGCCAGTGGTAATGATTTCCATGGGAGAACTTGGACAAATCAGCCGTATTTCTGGACGAGAAACAGGTTCCGCATTCACCTTTGCATCTGCGGACACCGGACTTGAATCAGCACCTGGTCAGTTGACTTTGGAAAATCTTTTCCAGGAGTGGAATAAGTCTTTGTAAAATAAAAAACAGTCCTTGAGAAAATTTCTCAGGGGCTGTTTCTTTTTATTTTGTGCAGTTCATTTGCAAAAGCAGATTAGAGCAAGTCATTTGCTTGCCGCTTTTTCGCCTTACTGCTCCTTCTTGCTGACTTCAGCAATCTTATCAGCAACTTCCTTCATCTTTTTTAAATCGTCAGAATTCTTTTCGCCAGGCAGTGGAAAAGAAATCTGCCAGGTGTTACGAAGCTGATTCATGAAGTCTGCCATCTGCATAATATTGGCACGTGGGTGCTGTGGAGTATCCAGATGTCCAGTGATAATTGCTTCACGGGCTGCCAGGAATTCATATTCATAGCCGCTGATTTGTGTCTCAGGAGGAGTGATGGTATCCAGGAGTTCTCCGTTGGCTTTATAGATGCGCATAGCGGTTGGGCAATTCACGTTGTCTACTTCGATGCGGCCGGCTGCTCCATAAATCATAAGGCTGTTATCAGATTCCATCATCATGGAAGTAAAGATACTTGCCTGGGCGCCAGATTTAAAATTCATCTGTACAGTATCGATGGCATCAACTCCTGTGTTCAACTTTGTGAAACCAGAAGCGATGGAAACAGGAGCTTCTCCCATAACCATAAGAACAGCTGTGAGAGGATAAATACCAATATCCAGAAGAGCACCGCCTGCTGTTTCAAGCTTCAGTATGCGCTCCTTCTTTGTCAGGTCATAGCAAAGATTTGCAGAAATGTACTTTACAGGTCCAATGATATTCTTCTCGCGAATAAGAGAAATCAGCATAAGCATCATAGGTGTGTAGCGAAGCCACATAGCCTCTCCGCAGAAGACATTCTTCTCTGTAGCCAGATCCAGAACTTCCTTTGTAGTAGCTGCGTTGTATGAGAAAGGCTTCTCTACAAGACATGGCTTGCCAGCATTGATACACATCTTAGCCAGCTCTGCATGATTAGAATTTACGGTGGCAATATAAATCAGTTCCACCTCAGGGTCATTTACCAGTTCTTCATAGGAACCGTAGGCTACCTTGAATCCATGCTTCTCCTTAAATGCTTCCGCACGGTCTAAATCTCTGGCGGCAATGGCATATGACTCAAAGTAATCTAATTTGCTAATTGTTTCAGACACCACATCAGCAATCCGACCTGCGCCCATGAAACCGATTTTAAATCCAATCATAGTATCTCCTTTATAAAAAACACATATTTATCATAATTATTTTGTATGATATTTTTGCTTACGCGAATAGCAATTATGTATTATAATCTATCCTCACCTGTTAAATTTGCGAAAATGTTGTTTTTATAGGATTTTCGCCTATAAATACCGCTCCTTATTATAAGGGATTGTCAAAGTACTTGTAAACAAAACATTTGCTACCAAAGACAAGAAACTACTAGTAGGAGCAAGAGATTACAGTTAAAATTAAATCGCAAACAATGGGATAATAGAGACTGTAAAATATATTTAAAGGAGTAGTTATGCTTAAAACTTTGTTAAAAGAAGTAAAAGAGTATAAGAAGGCTTCCATTCTGACACCAGTCATGATGCTTTTGGAAGTAGTCTTTGAAACTCTGATTCCACTTCTTATGGGTATGATCGTGGATATTTCTGGCGATGGACATATCGATATGAAGAGAGTTCTTCTGCTGGGAGGAGCCATGCTTGTTCTTGCAGCTGGTGGACTCTGGTCTGGTATCATGGGTGGAAAGTATGGCGCAGAAGCATCAACTGGTTTTGGTAAGAACCTGCGTAAGACCATGTTCGAAAGAATTCAGGGCTTCTCATTTGCCAATATCGACCGTTTTTCCACATCCAGCCTGGTTACTCGTATGACAACAGATGTAACCAACATTCAGAATGCTTATCAGATGATTCTGAGAATGGCTATGCGTGCGCCATCATCCCTGATTATTTCTATGGTAATGGCCTTCCTGATTGAACCACGTATTGCCCTGATTTATCTTATGGCTGTAATCTTTCTGGGAGTAACAGGCGGATTCCTTATTAAGAATGTAACCAAGTATTTCACCGAAGCTTTCCCTAAGTACGATGAAATGAATGCATCGGTTCAGGAAAATGTAACCGCTATGCGAGTTGTTAAGGGCTTTGTTCGTGAAGAATATGAAAAGGAGCGTTTCGGTAAAGCTTCTGGCATGATCTACAAGCTCTTCGTTAAGGCAGAAAGCCTGATTTCTCTGTCTATGCCACTTATGCAGTTTACAGTATATGCATCCATCCTTTTGGTTTCCTGGGTAGGTGCAAAGCTCATCGTAACAGAAGTAAATCTGCCAAATGGACTTACCACAGGTAACCTTTCTTCTCTGCTTACATACTGCATGTCCATCCTGATGAGTCTTATGATGCTTTCCATGGTTATCGTTATGATTACCATGTCTTCTGCTTCTGCAAAGCGTATTGCGGAAGTACTGAATGAAGAAAGTACTCTGAAGAATCCGGAGAATCCAGATTTTGAGATTCCAGATGGTTCTATTGAATTTAAGGATGTTGTATTCCGTTACAACAACAAGTCTGAAAAGCCAGTGCTGGAAGATATCAACGTATCCATTCAGTCAGGCGAAACCATTGGTATTATTGGTGGTACTGGTTCATCCAAGACCAGCTTTATCAATCTCATTTCCCGTCTGTATGATGTACAGGAGGGATGTGTAACGGTTGGTGGTAAGGATGTCCGCAGGTATGACTTGGAAATACTTCGTAATCAGGTAGCGGTGGTTCTGCAGAAGAACGTTCTTTTCTCAGGCACAATCTATGACAACCTGCGTTGGGGTAACAAGAATGCCAGTGATGAAGAATGTCAGGAAGCATGCCGTATGGCCTGCGCTGATGACTTCATTGAAGCTTTCCCAGACAAGTACGAAACCAGGATTGCTCAGGGCGGAACAAACGTTTCTGGTGGACAGAAGCAGAGACTCTGTATTGCCAGAGCTCTTCTTAAGAAGCCAAAGGTTCTGATCTTAGATGACTCCACATCTGCTGTAGATACAGCAACCGATGCAAGAATTCGAAAGAGCCTTGCAGAATTTATTCCATCAACAACAAAGATTATTATTGCGCAGCGTATCACCAGCGTGCAGGATGCAGACCGCATCATCGTAATGAACGACGGCAGAATCGATGGCATTGGAACTCATGAAGAGCTCCTTGCTACAAATGAGATTTACCGCGATGTTTACGAATCTCAGCAGGCAGGTGCAGGCGACTTTGACGAAGGAGGTGCAAACTAATGGCAGGTCCTAGAAGAGTCCCAAGAGGACAAAAATCAAGTGTTGAAAATCCAGGCCGCGTTATGAAGCGTCTTCTCGGATATATTTTCAAATATTATGGATTCCAGATGATTTGCGTGCTCTTATGCATCCTCATTTCCGTGCTGGCAAACCTGCGTGGAACCATGTTCATGAAGACTTTGATTGATGATTATATTGAGCCACTGGTAAAGGCCCAGAGTAATGATTTTTCCGGTCTGCTTCATGCAATTCTGACTATGGCTGTAATTTATGGTGTCGGCATTATAGCAACATACTCCTATAACCGCATCATGGTTAATGTTACACAGGGAACACTGCTTCGCCTTCGTGAAGAACTCTTCAATCACATGCAGACTCTTCCAATCCGATACTTTGATACAAATTCCCGCGGCGATATCATGTCCATTTATACAAATGATATTGATACCCTTCGCCAGATGGTCAGCCAGTCAATCCCACAGCTCTTCAACAGCTTCATCATGATTGTGGGTACACTGATTTCCATGATTGTACTTTCGGTTCCACTGACAATCGTTACGGTTGTTATGGTATTGCTCATGCTCTTTGTAACCGTTCGTATTGCAAAGCTTTCTGGTAAGTATTTCCAGGAACAGCAGAAGAATATCGGTAAGGTAAATGGATTTATCGAAGAAATGATGTCAGGTCAGAAGGTAGTTAAGGTCTTCTGTCATGAAGAAGAAAGCATTAAGGACTTCGATGAACTGAATGAAGAACTTTTTGATTCTGCTTATAAGGCAAATAAGTATGCCAATGTTATGATGCCAACCATGGCCCAGATGGGTAACCTCAGCTATGTTATCTGTACAGTTATTGGTGCGGCGCTGGTTCTCTTCGGTATAAACGGAACAACCATCGGTACTCTGGTATCCTTCCTGCAGTACAACCGTTCCTTTAATATGCCAATCAACCAGGTTTCCATGCAGACAAATGCAATTATCATGGCTCTTGCCGGTGCAGACCGTGTGTTTAAGCTCTTAGATGAAAAGCCAGAAGAAGATGAAGGCTATGTAAATCTGGTTTGTTCCAGAAAGAATGATAAGGGAGAAATCGAAGAGTCTGTCGCCCGTACAGGACATTGGGCTTGGAAGCATACACATCAGGCAGATGGCTCTGTAGATTATAAGGATCAGGAAGGCGCCATTGTTCTTGATCATGTAGACTTTGGTTATGTGGAAGATAAACAGGTTCTTTACGATGTATCCCTGGATGCAAAACCCGGTCAGAAGATTGCCTTTGTAGGTTCTACTGGTGCAGGTAAGACAACCATCACAAATCTGATTAACCGTTTCTATGATATTCAGGGTGGTAAGATCCGATATGATGGCATCAACATTAATAAGATCAAGAAGGCAGACTTACGTCGCTCTCTGGGGCTTGTACTTCAGGAGACTCACCTCTTTACAAATACAGTAATGGAAAATATTCGTTACGGACGTCTGGATGCCACAGATGAAGAATGTATTGCAGCTGCTCGTCTTGCCAATGCAGATACCTTTATCCGTCAGTTACCAGATGGTTACAATACAATGCTGACAGGAGATGGTGGAAACCTTTCTCAGGGTCAGAGACAGCTCCTTGCCATTGCACGTGCTGCGGTTGCAGATCCTCCAGCACTGATCCTGGATGAAGCTACTTCATCCATCGATACTCGTACAGAGAAGATGGTACAGGATGGTATGGATAAACTTATGTCTGGTCGTACAACATTTGTAATTGCACACAGACTTTCTACCGTTCGAAATTCAGACCTGATCTTAGTTCTGGAAAAGGGCCATGTCATTGAACAGGGCAACCATGAAGAACTGATTGCAAAGCATGGCAAGTACTATCAGCTTTACACAGGTATGACAGCATAATTTGCAAAATAAGATACAAAAAGAAAACCATTTCGCTTTGGGGGAAAATTAAACTAGAAAGAAGATGTAATCGTGGCTAAATTATTAGATCCAACCCGAATTAATACAGTTATTTTTGATATGGATGGTACAGTTCTTTATACCTTAGATGATTTAAAAACTGCTACCAATGTGATCCTTCGTCAGTATGGATATCCAGAGCGTTCGCTGGATGAAGTGCGTCAGTTCGTGGGAAATGGAATTCGCAAAACCATTGAGCGTGCTGTTCCAGCGGATGTGGCAGAAAATCAGGAACTGATTGATCTCATGTTCACAGATTTCCAGAAATACTATGATGTGCATTGTCTGGATGAAACCAGACCCTACGATGGTATTTTAGAACTCATGGATACCTTAAAAGCCAAGGGCTATAAGATGGCCATTGTATCCAACAAAGTAGATACTGCAGTGAAAGAATTGAACCAGCACTTCTTTGGGGACAGAGTTCCCGTTGCCATTGGCGAAAAGCCAGGCGTAAAGAAGAAGCCTGCACCAGACACAGTATTTGCTGCACTGGAAGAATTAGGAAGCACAAAGGAAGAGTCCGTTTATATTGGTGACTCGGATGTGGACCTCAACACAGCCCTCAATTCCGATATGCCTTGCATTTCCGTTCTCTGGGGCTTCCGGGACAGAGACTTCTTAGAGAGCATGGGGGCAAGTACATTTGCCCAAAAGCCAGAAGACATATTAGGGCTTTTGCAGGTGAAATAGATTAGGGAAAATCCTCCACCTGTAAAAGAGAAAAGCAGGACTTAGAAATTAATAAATAAAATCCAGAGAGATAGACTTGTCTTGCAGGTCTATCTCTTTTTTTTGCATGAAATTATGACAAATGGGCTTTGCATGAAATTATGACAAATGAGCTTTGCTGGGTAAATTTCGAAAAATCAAGCGGAACTTTCTAGAAGAATCTGAAAGAAAGTGATAGAATGAAAACAGATAACGATTATTAAAAAATGTCACGGGGGGTGGGACAATGGGGAGAAAAATAATCGCAATTTTACTTGCTACCTTACTGGCACTTTCTATAGTGCCTTTTTTACCTTCCATAAGTAATACGGCAGGGGAGACCATGCGGGTTCAGGCGTCAGGTGGAAAACTGATTGCCCTGACCTTTGACGATGGTTCATCACCTTATACCGGACAGCTTTTGGATTGTCTGAAAAGAAATGGCGGGCATGCCACATTCTTCATGAATGGTGCCAATGGTACCTATGGACTCACAAGATACAACTACACAGCAAGGATGGTAGAGGAGGGACACCAGCTGGCTAACCATACCTGGTCTCATACTTTGCCCTTTGCATCCCTAAATGTGGGAAGGATGTCCACAGAAATATCCAGCGTAGCCTCTTATCTCTATGCTGCCATGGGTGGCGTATACCAGCAGATGGTTCGAATTCCAGGAGGCGGCACATCCTCAAATATTAAGAGCGTATGTGAAGCACCAATCATTATGTGGAATGTGGATACACAGGATTACAAGGAGACCAGTGCTGCAGCTTCTGCTTCGGATATTCTAAGCCACGCTGCAGATGGGGCTGTTTTTGTCTTACATGACAGAGTAAGATATACAGTCCAGGCCATGGAACGGGTAATTCCTGTTCTTCGTTCCCAGGGCTATGAACTGGTTACGGTTTCCGAAATGTTCCGAAGAAAGGGAATCAGCCTTTCCAATCATCAGTATTACCATGGCCCAAGTCTGGGTGCACCAACTATTTATGGATCCTACAGTGCTCCGGAAGTTAGTCAGACCGCCAGTACCACAAGCTTCGGCGTAACGGATGTTACAGCCACTAGCCCAGATGGTCTTACACTTCATTACACAAAAGATGGTTCCTATCCAAAGCTGAATGACCCGGTTCTGACCAGACTTTCTGTTTCCAAAGATACGACCCTTACCATCGTTGGTTATGATGGCTATGGAGAGCGTTCTCCTATGACCCAGGTGACGGTTTCTGCCACAGCCAGCGAAGCAATTTTTAATGCAGAATACTATGTAAATAAATATCCGGATTTGGCTGCAAGCTTAGGAAATAATTCAGAGGCTCTGATGACCCACTATGTGAATTGTGGAATTTCCGAGCATAGACAGGCTTCCGCATCCTTTGATCTGAATTACTACATCAACAACTATGCAGACCTGCGCAATGCATTTGCCGACGATAATATTTCCTATATCCAGCATTTCATAAATATGGGAATGGATGAGGGACGCCAGGCGTCAAATGAGTTTGACTTCACTTCTTACTACAATGCAAACTCTGATTTGCGCCTAGCCTTTGGCTCTAATAAGAAACTATATTATATCCACTACAACAATTACGGATGGAAGGAAGGCCGTACAGCCACCGGTGTTAGCAGTATTCAGAACGGCATTACCATTTATGGTAATGTGGATTACAGCGCAGTTTACGATTATAGCTACTACACAAGCCATAATCCAGATGTGGTGAATGCCATTGGCTGGGATGATACGGCTGTGCTTAGCCACTTTGTAAATTGTGGTATGAAGGAGGGCCGCCGGGCCATTGCATCCTTTGATGTACAGTCCTATCGAAGGGCCAATTCTGATTTGCGTGCAGCCTATGGTACAAATCTGAAGCAGTACTATCTGCATTACATTTCCTATGGAAAGCGGGAAGGCAGAAGAGCAACAGGAGTTAGCGGTCTCCTGAATCCAACCACAACTCTGGATGGAGTAGATTATTCTGCTGTATATGATTTCAATGATTATATGGACAACTATGCAGATTTGAAGGCCTTATTTGCGGATGATGATGTGGCAGCACTTCGACATTTTGTAAGCTATGGAATGAAGGAGGGACGAATTGCCAAGAAGGGCTTTGATGTAAAGTCCTATAAGAATTCCTACGCAGATTTAAGAGGAATGTATGGTTCGGATTATAAGAATTATTACATCCATTACATGTATTGTGGAAAGAATGAAGGTCGAAACAGCACCACAAATGTAAAGACGGTGATTGGTGGTGTAAGCATCCTGAATGGGGTGGACTATTCAGTTGTTTATGATTATCAGACCTATATTGCTCTCAATCCAGATATTAAGAGCGCCTGTGGAGGGGATGATATTCTGGCTCTCAAGCATTTTGTTCTCTACGGAATGAAGGAAGGACGAATTGCCAAGAACAGCTTTAATCCTTATCACTATAGGGATAGATATGCTGATGTAAGAAGTCTTTACGGAAATAATATGAAGTTCTACTATATCCACTACATGGCTTGTGGCAAGAAAGAAAATAGAAACGGTAGATAATGAAAATGCGGAGCAAATTGCTCCGCATTTTTTGATAAGTCCATGTTTAAATTAATATTTACCTAAGTATTTACATAAGTGTCTCCCTAAGTATTTCCTTAGGGAAAGCGACTAGTCCAGTTTACAAGGACTAGATATCATAGCCCTGCTTTTTCATAAATGCACAGAAGGCATCAAAGGTCTTAGGGGAAACATCGTGTTCCACCTTGCAGGCATCTTCCTGAGCAGTTTCAGCGTCTACACCAATCATCTGGAAGAACTGGGAGAAGAGTTTATGCTTCTGATAAGTCTTGCTGGCAATTTCTGCGCCTGCTTCTGTAAGGGTCAGCATACCATCCTCGTTAAATTCCACATATCCGTTTTCACGGAGTCTCTTAGTGGCGTAGCTGACGCTTGGCTTGGATACGGCAAGTTCATTTGCCACATCGATGGAGCGTACATAGCCCTTTCTTTCTTTGATAATTAAGATAGCCTCCAGGTAATCTTCGGCTGACTGATGGATTTCCATTTTAATTTCCTCCCTAATTGAATTGCATGATACAAAGATTCGAACTTCTGTTCGAATAATCATGTGGAATTAAACTTGTGTTAGAAGCGTGTCTCAGAATCGAACTCAGGTTAAATAAGTGTCCCAAAGCTGAATTCATGTTAACATAATCTAACTAAAGAAGCAAGGAGGAAAATGATGACTGCTGGGCAGTTCATTTGCTATAATAACGGGCAGTATGAGCAATTTTAGGAGGGAGACCAATATGGAGGAAATTAGATCAGACGCACATAAGAAGATCGCTTATAAGCGTAATGATTATATTAGCTGGGACCAGTACTTTATGGGAATAGCCATTCTGTCTGCAGAGCGTTCCAAGGATCCACACACACAGGTTGGCGCCTGTATCGTAGGTGACGACAACCGAATTCTTTCCGTTGGCTACAACGGCATGCCACAGGGCTGCGAAGATGACGATATGCCTTGGGGAAGAGATGGTTCGCCACTGGATTCCAAGTATATGTTTGTCTGTCACGCAGAGCTGAACGCAATTCTCAATTACCGCGGCAATGCGGCCATGCAGGGAGCAAAGCTTTACGTTACGCTTTTCCCATGTAACGAGTGTGCAAAGGCAATCATTCAGTGCGGCATTAAGGAACTGGTTTACATGTCTGATAAGTACGCAACATCTGAGAGCACCATTGCGTCTAAGAAGATGTTTGAAAAGACAGGCGTAAAGTACCGTCAGTACAAGCCTGGCGACCGTGAAATTACACTGAATATTTAAGGCAAGTTCCGTGAAGAAGAGTTAAAGGGGAAAAAGATGGCACTACAAATGGCAAGGATTGTCTGGTGGAGACTGTAAACACCAACACAGGTCGTGTTGTGGCGCTGGCCTATTACTACAGCTGGAGACAGGTAACCTCCCAGCTGGAAATGGATGAAGACTAAATAATAAGTCTAAATAATAAACTTAAATACTGAGACGAATTCCTGGTGCTCCAGAACTTGCCCTTGGGCGAGCAGGGGCACCTTTTTATTTTCCCGGAGTCAAAATTTTTCAGAGAAAATTTCCAGGAAAAATTCCTGGGAAAGCTGGGGAGAAAAGTGTCCACAAACCGTGCCAGATGCCCTAAAATCTGCTATAATATAACGGACTATGCAAAATCCGAGGTTAATTATGTCAGAATATATTAAAGAAACGAATAGCAGAGCTGAAACCTTTGCCTTTGCAAAGGAGCTTGCAGAAAAAGCAGAACCCAATCAGGTCTATTGCCTGAATGGGGATCTTGGCGTGGGAAAAACAGTTTTCGCCCAGGGCTTTGGAGCGGGATTGGGAATCACAGAGCCTATGGCCAGCCCAACCTTTACGATTCTGCATGAATATCATGAGGGCAGACTTCCTCTCTACCACTTTGACGTCTATCGCGTTGGGGATGTGGATGAGCTGGAGGAAACCGGTTTCTATGAGTTCATTTCTTCCGGTGGCGTTGCCCTGATTGAGTGGGCCACTCTGATTGAGGAAGTAATCCCTGAGGATGCCATCCAGATCACCATTGAGAAATGTGTGGAAAAGGGCTTCGATTATAGAAAAATCACAGTAAAGCAGAAGGCATAACCATCCCCTAGCAAATGGAATTGGCGCATAACTTCAAAGGCGAGCCAAGCTCCTTTGCATGGAGGGAAGGAATAAGTTCAAGATTTAGAAGAGAAAAGAGAAATTATGGCTAAGATTTTAGGAATTGAAAGTTCAGGACGTATGGCATCTGTTGCCATTATTTCAGAGGAGGAAGTGCTCGCTGAAATTTCCATGAATACAAAATTAACACATTCAGAAACTTTGCTCCCAATGATTGATGAGGTGGTGAAGAAGTCAGGATGTGCCTTAGAAGAATTAGATACAATTGCCATTGCGGAGGGTCCGGGATCTTTCACAGGACTTCGAATTGGTGCGTCAACAGCGAAGGGACTGGGTCTTGCCCTGGATATTCCTCTCATTGCAGTATCCACACTGGAGGGACTGGCTTACAATGTCTGGTCCGCAGATGCCAATGTGGTGCCACTGATGGATGCCAGACGCAGCCAGGTTTATACAGCAGAGTATGCCTTCCAGGGCGGTAAACTGCAGACAGTAGTTGAGCCAAAGGCAGAAGATATCCAGGTTGTTATTGATCGAATCAATGCAGGAGCAAAGCCGGTTATCTTTGTGGGAGATGGAGCAAGTCTCTTTAGAGAAAAGCTGGAAGCAGAAGTTTATGTCCAGAAAAACTTTGCGCCAGCTGCCATGAATCGCCAGCGTGCAGCAGCCCTTGCCTCTCGTGGTTTGGAACTCTTCCTGGAAGGTAGGACGGTTTACAGTGATGATTTTGTTCCGGTTTATCTGCGTAAGTCACAGGCGGAACGCATGAGAGAAGAAGGCAAGTAAAGGCCGGGAAAATTATTTATGCTTCAACGATTAGAAGATATTGAAAATACAGAAAAGAGAAGTAAGCTTCTGGCCCTGGTGGCAGAGATGGAGAGCAGTACATTTGCACATCCATGGAGTCTGGAGGACCTGACCAGAAATCAGTCCTATGACTACAATCATTTGTATCTTGCTACTGCTTGTGGCAAGGCTGTGGCTGGAAAACTGGATGATTGTCAGGAGACCATACTTTTGGGCTACGTGCTCTATTCCGATGTGGCAGATGATGCAGAACTTCTTCGAATTGCCGTGGCAGATAACCTGCGGGGGAAGGGAATGGGGTCCACATTGATGGAGACCATGATGCAGGATCTGGGACGTCTGAATGCGGAAAAGCTGAGTCTGGAAGTGAGAGAGAAGAATGCTTCAGCCATTCATCTTTATGAGAAGTTTGGACTGTCAGAAATCTTCCGTAGAGAGAATTACTACCAGGATCCGGTGGAGGATGCTCTGATTATGCAGAAGCGTTTTCGGGATTATCGGGCATAGAAATGGCTGAATCCCCCCAAAGCTTGTTTAAGAATATAGATATTTCGCTGGCAAGTTCATTTGCCAGAATGATAGAAAGAGATTTTTATGATTGATGTTTGTTTATTAGGAACAGGCGGTATGATGCCGCTGCCATATCGCAGTCTTACATCCATGATGCTGCGCTACAACGGTTCATCTATTTTGCTGGATTGCGGCGAGGCGACCCAGATTGCAGTGAGACGAAGAGGCTGGAGTTTTAATCCCATTGACCTGATTTTGATCACCCATTTTCATGCGGATCATATCAGTGGTCTTCCGGGAATGCTTCTTGCCATGGGAAATGCGGACCGTACAGAACCTGTAACCCTGGTTGGCCCTCCGGGGCTGGAGAGAATCGTGCGCTCCCTTTTGGTGATTGCACCACGTCTCCCATTTAAACTGGAATTCATTGAGCTGGAGGATATTGCAGACGTGCAGACCCTGAATCTTCTGGGCCTGGAAATTCATGCTTTCCGCTTGCAGCACTCCATGCTTTGTTACGGCTACAGCTTCACCCTGCACCGGGCAGGAAAGTTCAACCCTGCTGCGGCAAAGGCTTTGGGACTGCCGGTGAATTACTGGGGCAAGTTGCAGAGAGGTGACACCGTAAGCTACGAAGGAAAGGAATACACACCGGACCTTGTTATGGGTGGCGCCAGAAAGGGCCTTAAGATTGCTTATGCCACGGATACACGTCCAATCGCTCAGATTAGTAAAGAGGCTTCTGGTGCAGATTTATTTATCTGCGAAGGCATGTATGGCGATGGCTCTGCCGAGTCAGATCATAAGGCCAGGGAAAAGAAGCACATGACCATGCAAGAGGCGGCAAGCCTTGCAGCCAATGCTGAGATTGCTCCTGAGAAAATGTGGTTCACCCACTATTCTCCATCCTTCATCAATCCTCAGGATTATGAGGAAAGTGCAAAGTCCATTTTCCCAGCTGCGGAAGTGGTGAAAGACAGAGCCAGCCTGGTTCTGGATTTTGAAGAAGACTAAATTCATGGCAAATGAGATGCGCAAGTTTCTCTTAACTTCTCTTGACAGAAATACAGAAACTTCGGCAAGTTCATTTGCAAGCGGAATCGTAGATTCAATAACGGATTAAGAAAAGTAGAATTTGAGAAAATGAGCACAGAAAATATGAGTACAGAAAACGAAAAGAAAGAAACAATAATTTTAGGATTGGAGTCTTCCTGCGATGAGACAGCAGCGTCTGTGGTTGTGAATGGCAGAAAGGTGCTTTCCAATGTGATTTATTCCCAGGTGCCAACCCACACACTTTATGGCGGTGTTGTGCCGGAAATCGCATCCCGGGAGCATGTGGCCAAGGTCAATCAGGTTATTCGAAAGGCTCTCTCCGATGCAGGAAAGACCTGGGAGGATATGGATGCCATTGCAGTCACCTATGGACCTGGTCTTGTGGGACCTCTTCTCATTGGTGTTGGTTCTGCCAAGGCCATTGCTTATGCCAAGAAGATTCCTCTGGTGGGAGTGAACCATATTGAGGGACATATCTGCGCCAATTATATTCAGGAGGATCTGTCTTTTGATGTTTCAGAAAAGACACGGAAGAGTCTGGCGGAGAAGAATGAAATTGATGATGCGGCAGGCGGCTTTAAGCCTCCATTCATGTGCCTGGTAGCATCCGGTGGACATTCCCATATTGTTCGTGTGGATGACTATGCCAAGTACACAATTATTGGTCGTACGCATGATGATGCGGCCGGCGAAGCCTTCGACAAGGTGGCTCGTGCCATCGGTCTGGGTTACCCAGGCGGTCCAAAGATCGACAAGTTGGTTAGAGAAGAAAATGGTAATCCACGGGCAATTCCATTTCCACGTGCTTCTGTGGAGGGTGCTCCTTATGACTTCTCCTTCTCTGGCATTAAGTCAGCGGTTCTGAATTATCTCAACGGCTGTGAGATGAAGGGCATCGAGGTAAATAAGGCGGATGTTGCAGCTTCTTTCCAGCAGGCGGTTATTGATGTGCTTTCTGATCACACCATTCAGGCAGCCATTGACAATGGTTGTCACAGAGTAGCCCTGGCTGGCGGTGTTGCAGCCAATACTCTTCTTCGTGAGACCATGCGTAAGAAGGCAGCAGAGAAGGGACTTTCCTTCACATGCCCACCACTTATTTTCTGTACCGATAACGGCGCCATGATTGGTGCTGCAGGATATTTTGATTATATGAATGGCCAGCGTGCAGGCCTGGATTTGAATGCAAATCCAAACCTGAAGATTGGTGAGAGATAAATTATTGCCAAAAGAACTTGGCGAATCATATTGAAATAACCAGCCAAATGAACTTGGTGAATCATATTAAAAAAGCCAGCCAAATGAACCTGGCGAAAGAATTCGTAAAAACAGTGCCAAATGATATTGGCAGAAGATAGGAGAATCCATGAGCGTAGATAGCGTAAAATCCCAACTCACAGAAAGAGTTTTTCGTGATGTAGAGGAAATAACAGAAGCAAACATTGAATGGGAAAAGTTTGCAGGGAAAAAGGTTATGATTACAGGAGCTGGTGGTTTTATCAGCTATTACCTGACAACTTCTCTTCTGAATTTGAATGATGAAAAGAATTTGGGAATTCAGGTTTTTGGTCTGGTTCGTCATATGGAAGCAGCAGAGAAAAAGTATGGCAAACTGGCAGATCGAGATGATTTCATGCTGATTCAGCAGGATGTTTGTGATCCTTTTGACTTTGTAGAACTGGATGGCCTTCAGGTGGATTTCCTGATTCATGCTGCCAGCCAGGCAGATGCATGGCATTTTGAAAATGACCCAGTTGGAACAATTCGTGCCAACCTTGTGGGAACAGACAATGTGCTTCAGTATGCAAAAGAATGTGGAGCAGAAGTGCTGATTGTTTCATCTCTTAAGACATATGGAAATGTTACGGATGGTTCGGAAAGCCTTTCGGAAGAAACGCAGGGCTATGTGGATCCGGACTCTTATAAGAATTGCTATGCCATGGGTAAGAGAGCGGCTGAAACACTGGCTGCTTCCTATGCGCATCAGTATGGAATGACCATTAAGATTGCTCGTCCAAGTTACATCTATGGAGCGGCATCTCTTACAGACAATCGTGTCTGGGCTCAGTTCATGGCAAATGTAGTAAAGGGGGAGGATATTCTCCTGAAATCCAATGGCGCAACTTTCCGCTCATTTTGTTATGTGACAGATACGGCACGTGCTCTCTTTACAATCCTGCTGGAAGGAAAAAACATGCAGCCCTATAACATTGCATCCGACAAGGGAAATGTCACAATTAGAGACTTTGCCCGTCTGGCAGCAGGGGCTTTTCCGGAGAGAAATATCAAACTCATTTTCGCAAATAAAGAGGACGAAGTAGAGCCTGTACAGGACTTTTCCAAGAATTCGCCTGAAATTTTAAATCCAGAGAAACTGGAAGGATTAGGTTGGGAAGCAAGTGTTGATATTACAGAGGGTGTTCGACGTGCGGTGGCCGTTCTGGAGGAAGGTTTATAAGTTGCTTAGGAAACGGTTAATACTTGTGTTGATTTGTTGCGATTAATATAAAAAAATGGTAGTATGTTATGAGTGCCTAAGCCTCTCAAAAAACATATAAATTATGGTGATTGCAGGGGAAAGGCAGAGGTAATAGTTTATCGAAGGGAACTGAAATTTGGCTAAGTTTATTAAGGCAGTAATTGCCATTGCAGTGACGCTTCTTTTGGGACTGATGTTCCTGGACGCCGGAAAAGAATATAAAAAATCCTATGATCGTGAGTATAAGGGTACCTATACAGGACCTGGTACAGATGTGGAAGTTACCATTCCAGAGGATGCCAGTGACAGAGAAGTTGCAGCAATCCTCAAGGATAAGGGCTTGATTAAGCACATCACAGCATTTACCAGAAGACTGGATAATTCTCAGTACGATGGAAAAATCGTAGCTGGTACTTATACGCTGAATACAGGTATGAACACACTCTCTATGATGGAAATCATGAGCCCTGTTCAAGAGCATGAAAATGGCGTGCTTCAGACACTGGTTGTACCAGAGGGTTTCACCATTGATCAGATTGCAGCGAGATGTGCTGAGCAGGACATTTGCACAGCGGAGGAATTCAAGAACGCTGTACAGTCAATTACAACTGCTGATTTCCCATATCTGGCTGACGTACCGGATTCGGTGGATGTTCGTTACAGACTGGAGGGTTACCTCTTCCCAGCTACTTACAACATTTACGAAACAACAACAGCAAACAGTCTGGTACATGATATGCTTTCTGCTTTCAATGGCCATTACACTGCAGAGATGCAGGCTGAGGCTGAGGGTATGGGCTACTCTTCCTATGAAGTTCTTACAAGAGCTTCCATGGTAGAACGTGAAGCAAAGCTTGATTATGAACGCCCGATTATTGCAAGCGTTATCAATAATCGACTGAAATCAAATATGCTACTTCAGATTGACTCCACCATTCTGTATCCAATGACAGAAGGTAAGTATGACGTAGCAAAGGTGTCTAATAAGGATTTGGAATATGATTCTCCTTACAACACCTACCTGCATAGTGGACTTCCAGCAGGACCTATTTGTAATCCTGGTGCTGCTTGTATCAATGCTGTATTAAATCCAGATCAGGGTGATTACCTCTTCTACCATGTAGTAGATGAATCAACTGGCCAGCATGGCTTCTGGAGAACACAGGAAGAATTTGATGCATCATTCGAGAATGGTGATATGGGAATTCCTGCAACAAGCGGAGATGCCAATGAAGAGACTGCGGAATAGGAAGTCAACGCGCAGTACATTTACACAGATTAATAAAGAACTGAAATAAATTAGTGAACTTTAAAGTGTTTGGTTTGGGGACTGGGTACTTTAATAACGCTTTAGGAGGAGAACAAAGTGAGAAGCTTTGAGTTTTCAGCAAAAAACATTGGGGAAGAGAGATATCTCACCTACACTATGGGCGATGGTTGTGAGCCTGATGAAGACACCCTCGACTACTGCGAGGAAAATGAAATTCCGGAGCTTGTGGGTATCATTTTTGAGCAGGATGACGACTACGACTACCTGACTTACAACGTCACAGGACTTACATCCCTTGCAGATTTCGCAAACAGCGGATATATGCCAAAGGATATGTGCCTGAAAATTTTAAGAAATGTTGCCATCGAAATTATCAGCTGCAAGGAACAGGCCATTCATCTGTCATACCTGCTTCTGAATAAGCAGTTTATGTATATCGATGAGGATACATTAAAACTGAAATTCCTTTGCCTGCCTATCGAAAGTGATGGCTCACTGGCAGTTGAATTTAAGTCATTCATACGTCAGTTTATTGCAAATCTGATGTTCGATGTGGAAGAGGACCTTTCTTATGTTGGTCAGCTTCTTACATACATTAACGGCGATAGCTTCAATCTTCGTGGGCTCATTGGTCTTGCAGAAGCACTGATGCAGGATGCAGGCATTGAGTATGACGAAGAAGAAAATATTCTGGTGGATGGCAGTGAAGATGAAGTAGTGGAAGCTGCAGCTCCAGAAGAGATGAAAGAAGCTGCTCCTAAGCGTGCTACAGCAGAAGAAATCAGTGACATCATGTCTGACCTGGGTGGAGATGTTCCACTTCCGGAAATCGGCGATGATGAAGAGGATGAAGATCTGGATGTTGCTGATAAGGATCCTGAAGAAGCTGAAGATGAGCAGGAAGTCGAAGAGG
>OMVA01000055.1 GCA_900314445.1 uncultured Lachnospiraceae bacterium
TAAGATTATAAGATTATAAGCTCATAATCATATGATACTGCATCATATTATACTTCCTCAAAATCATCCCCAGGTGCCGCACAAACCGGGCATCTTGCTGGTGGTTCTTCTCCCTGATAAACATAGCCACAGTTTGGGCAACGCCATTTCTGTGTTGTATCATTTATCTTTTTTTCAGTTTGCGCATTCTGGCTATCCTGCTTTGTCTGATCTTCCATAATTCACCTCTATTATCTGTACACCTTGTATCCTTTTTCTTGTCCATCATCTTATCTGATTTAAAGATAAAGTATGCAACGCCACCCATAAATAGAATCCCTAAAAACACAAAATAATCTGCACTTTATTCCCCTCCTAATAACGCTTCTCCCTCTGCAGTGTCACCATGATACTTCCACGGACATTGTTCATGTACTTATTAGGACACACACTTACAAGGTCCCATCCCTCTGCGCTATATTGTTCCAGCAGTTTTTCCAGTTCTGTAAAATCGTCTTCTTTGAAAACGTGATACATCTTGTCTGTCTGAACATCAACAAATTAAATTCCTTCACAATATCCCCCGTAAATACAAATCCTTCGGCTACAACATACTATCAATATCCTATCATAAATGCCGATTCTCTTACAGATAGACCAGGCAGTACATTTGCGATACCGAAAGCGCAGGACAATATGCTAAGTACTAACATGATGATGTAATATGCTTTTTTCATTCCCTGCCCCCGACTTTTAATTACTTTCTCAAAATATCCATGGTATGACATCCCGCTCCCAGTAGCTCCGGTCTTTCGCAAACAGACAGCTGGTAGTTAAGGAAAATCTCAAATTCCTCTTCATCCATGGCATTCAGAATACGGCGCATATGATTGGCAGGTCCATCTTGAGAGAGAATCTTCTCACGTGTGAAACCGGCGAAATCACTGAGCTGATAAATATCTTCCAAGCGCACGTAGTGATAGAGCGGATTTGCTTTCTCCGTGCATTTGAACTCTTCGTCAATCATCCCATTTGCGATGGCTTCCTTCATGTGATGCTCCTTGAAGCCATACATAAGAACGCTGTACTCATTCATAATGTAGCTGATGAAAAGATGTCCGCCTGGCTTTAGGACGCGCTTTGCTTCCAACATGGCACTCTCCCGGGCAGCCTCATCCTTCAGGTGGTACATCGGACCAAAGAAAAGGACGATATCGAATTCATCATTTCCAAATCGCTTCAGTTTCTCTGCTCTTCCTTCGAAGGCTTTCACCTTAGGTCCATTCTGCTTGATGATTCCTAAGTTGTGATGAACCGGCTCAACCGCTGTCACATCATAGCCCTGCTCTGAAAGAGGGATTGCGTAACGACCAGTGCCAGCGCCAACGTCCAGAATCTTGATGTCTGACTTAGCTCTGACTGTCTTGGCTCCAGTCGCACCCACAAGGGACTTATCTGCATTCTCTGCTGCAGCTCCACACTGATCTGTCCCCTTCTCCAACATCTCCAGATGCTGATTCAGGTAATGCATGGTCACAAAGAACTCTGTCCTACCATGTCTGGAATTAAGGCGCTTCTCCTCATTGAATTTGTTGTAATATGCTTCTAATTCGTTCATAAATTCTCACTTTTTAAAATATTTTCACTAGGGAAATAATACCATTTTTATTAGCTTTTAGGGTTATTTTCTAAATAAAGCATTTGAAAAATTCCCTTCAGTTGAAGGTTTGGTATTTCATTCAGATCAGGTTGGGCAATATCAGCATGCTTACTGTAGAAAAGTTTTAAAAGATCATGGCATTATCCAATCTATGTCTCGAAAAAGTAATTGCTATAATAACTGTATTATGGAAACGTTCTTCGGAAGATTGAAAAATGAGATGTATTGCGGCTATGAGAAGGAATACTCTACTTTTAAAGAATTCGCAAAAGCGATTGATGAATATATAGATTCCTACAACAACAAAAGAATTCAGGCAAAAACAAAATGGATGCCTCCTGTACAATACAGGATAGCATCCATGTGTTCCGCCTAGTTCATTATATGTGTCCAGGATTCTGGGTACATATCATTTCCAGATTCTCGCACTTTCAGTCTCTTTTTTAGTTTTCTCCAAAGAAAAGTTTCAAGTCATCATCAACAGTTCCAATTCCTGCAATGCCAAAGTTATCGACCAGTACCTTTGTCACATTCGGAGAAAGGAACGGATATCCTCATTTTCTGTTGCGAGAACGCCGATTGTCTTAGCTTTCTCAAGGAATACCTGTTTCAGATTTTCCTTTTCATCTGCAGAGAGTTCTTTGAATTTTGCTGTTTCCTGGCACTGATAACAAAAAGATTTTGTTTTCCAAATTCTTATCTCCTCCTATGCTTCTTCGATTGCGCCAACCGGGCATGAGTCCATCGCCTCCGCTGCGCTCGCTAAGTATTCATCCGCTACGGCTTCATCAATTGCCACTGCAAATCCTTCATCTGTCACCTTGAAAACGATCGGGCAGATTGTCTCGCACATTCCACATCCGATGCAGTTTTCATTTACTCTATATTTCATAATTATTCCTCCTCTATCTGTTCCTGATTATTTGTTTGATCATTAATTGAAGTTGAATGCGTTCTTACCCGGATACACTGCAGCACTGCCGAGCTCCTCCTCAATTCTGAGAAGCTGGTTATACTTAGCCACGCGCTCTGATCTGGACGGTGCGCCTGTTTTGATTTCACCTGCATTCAGAGCTACGGAAAGGTCTGCAATTGTTGTATCTTCTGTTTCACCTGAGCGGTGGGATACGATTGCTCTCATACCTGCGTTCTGAGCCATCTTGATGGCATTGAGTGTTTCACTGACGGATCCGATCTGATTCAGTTTAATCAGAATTGCATTGCCTGCGCCAAGCTCGATGCCCTTTTTCAGACGCTCTGTGTTGGTTACGAAGAGGTCATCACCGACCAGCTGCACTTTATTTCCGAGTTCTGCTGTCATCCTCTGCCAGCCTTCCCAGTCTTCCTCATCCAGGCCGTCCTCGATGGAGTAGATGGGGTATTTCTCGATCAGGCTCTTCCAGTGAGCGATCAGTTCATCAGAACTAAAATCTTTACCGGACTTCGGCTGATGGTAGAAACCTTTACCCTTCACACTCTTCCACTCTGACGCGGCGGCATCCATTGCCAGAACGAAATCACGCCCCGGCTCATAGCCTGCATTGCGGATTGCCTGCAGAATGTGCTCGATGGTATCCTCATCGCCGGCAAGGTTCGGAGCAAAACCTCCTTCATCACCGACTGCGGTCGTCTGTCCTCCCTCTTTCAGAAGTTTGGCCAGTGCATGGAATACCTCCGTTGACCAGCGCAGACCTTCTTTGAAGCTCGGTGCGCCGACAGGCATAATCATGAACTCCTGTGTATCTACAGAGTTTGTTGCGTGTGCCCCGCCGTTCAGGATATTCATCATCGGAACCGGCAGTGTATTTGCATTCACACCTCCGAAGAAGCGATAAATAGGGATATCCAGTGATCTTGCTGCTGCATTCGCTGCTGCAATGGATACTGCAAGGATTGCATTTGCACCAAGGTTAGATTTATCTTTTGTTCCATCCAGCTTGATCATGACACGGTCGATGCCGTATGTATCGGATGCATCGTTGCCAATCAACGCCGGTGCGATCTTCTCATTGATGTTCGCGACTGCTTTTGAAACACCTTTACCACCGAACTTGCTCTTATCACCGTCTCTAAGCTCCAGTGCCTCGAATTCGCCAGTGGATGCGCCGGAAGGTGAAGCGCCTCTTCCAACTGTGCCATCTGCCAGAGTCACCTCCGCCTCAACAGTCGGATTTCCTCTGGAGTCAATGATTTCTCTTCCATATACTTTTTCGATTTCTAAATAATCTCTCATAGTCTGCCTCCTTCTCTCTATCAAGTTCGAATGTATGTTAAGTTAGAAACTTCTACTTTTATTCCAGTGTCAGCAGAAGTGCCATCTTGAATTTCTCTGTTGCCTTCACGAAATGGAGTCCGCCTTTCGCGAAATGGAAGTTTTCTCCGGCTTTGATCATATGTTCCTGGCCTTCATAGCCGATCACACCTTCACCATCCAGTGCGAAGATCATCGCCTCGCCCGGTGCCGCATGCTCGGAAAGTCCTGTTCCTTTATCAAAGGCCATCACAACAAACTTCATTTTGTCGTTATGTGCCACATCCATATTTACGATCTTGCCATCCTGATACGGGATGAGCTCTGCTAATTTGAAAACTTCACCTGCTTTAACTGCGTTATTCATGTTATCTCCCTTCTGAAACGAAATCTCTGTATATACAGCGCCTACATTTGTGCGCATTCCCATAGGTATGTCTGTGAATGTCAGGATACCATCTCCGGCCTCCAGTTTTTTTGTAAATCCATCTGATCCATATACTTCCAGGCTTCCCTCCGCCACAAGAATGAACTTATGATACGGGAAGATTTCTGCACTGATATCTGTGTCAGCTGCCAACGAGAAATATATGATTTCGTTACTGCTATCATGAATGGCTTTTGAAATGGTACAGCCCGGAACCGGTCTGTTCTCCTTCGCGATTGAGAATACCTGGCCAACTTTTTCTTTCATGTGACACCGACTTTCTGAACAGTGGTTTGTTTTCTATCCCTCTGTTCATAGATATTTTATTCGAATATCCATCTTATTTCTGTATCTAAAGATACACTTTTAATGATTATTTTGCGAAGTGTTCCTTTGCGAACTCCATATCCTGAACCAGTTCAACTGTACCAAGATAGTTCTTTTTCTTATCTCTTACTGCCATATAAGTTACCAACATCGTCCTGCCATTCTTTTCCATCCAGACCGGAACGCTGTCCTTGCTTCCATCTATGAAACTATCCAAAATAGCTCGAACCATCGGCTCTATCTTCGGCGGATGGCATGCAAAGACTTCTCTGTCGATAGCCATACCTGCACGTTTGAATACTTTGGGACCCTCATTAAAGTAGCGGTTGATATTATTATCATCGATGAAACTGATCTCCATCGGAATGGTATTGAGGAGTGCTGTGAGCTGTGCAATCGTCATATGTCCGCCCGGCATTACGATCTCGCCGTTCATAAGTGCTTCAGCAGCATTCTTCTTTGAAGCCTCCGCTGCATTTTCTGCCTCGTCCCAGATTTCCTGTTCCACTCCGAATACGACCGAATAGTCTTTTGCATCCTGGTAGACCCCATACCATTCTTCTTTTGTGAAATATTCTGCTGTGATCGGGAAAAGAATATTCTTCTCTTTATAGATCATTTCCTCAGCTCGTGTGACCACCTTTTCGAAACGGCTGTACCAGTCCTCATCAAATGTTGCAAGTTTTGCCAGCTTTCCGAGTTCATCCCTGATTTCATCATCAACCGTCCACATTACTTCAGACGGTCCTGTCACATCATATTTCACCTTCAAATGCGGATAGAGAAGATCACCTTTCTTTGCATAGTGGACAGTCAGCTGTCGAAGTTCATCAACGATCTCTGCTGTAACTGACCTTTTCTCAATCCTCTCTTGCACAGACGGCAGCATCTGTTCCAGTGCCTCATTCTCCTTTGTGAAGATTGCAAGGGGATGTCCGGTAACCTGAATAAGGGCTTTTGTCATTGCTTTTCTTTCACCCGGGTTCTCAGAAGCTGCTTTTGCTGCTGCATATTTTTTTTCGATCTCCCGATCCACAGACTCTTTCTCAGCAGCTGCTGCCGCCTGTCTCTGCAGGGATGCCCCAACCTCAAGTTCTGCGTTCATGATTTTCTCTTCTCTTGTTGAACCGTGGAAAAGAGCAGAATGAATATCGCAGAGTTTCTGCACCTCTGAGAGCGGCGTTCCTTCTTTCATTAGTTCCTGTTCCGCTTTCATGATCTCCGCCGCTTCTACATCACTGAACTTGTCCACGAAATCTGCACGGACAGTATCAAGCCCTTCACCATCGCCAAGTCTTTTCAGATAGCCTTTGAGCTGACCGATGCGTTCCTGTGATAAATCTGCTTCTGGCATTTCCCCATTATAATCCGCTGAGACTGCTGCTTTAACAGCCGCTTCTTTCTTTCCTTCGAACACGAAAGAAGGCATCTTCCCTTCCAGTTCAAATCCACTGGCCATCAGTTTGGTGACTACTTTCATCATGGAGATTTTGTGTATCTTTGCGCCTTTCGGAATGGTTGTCAGTCTGCCGACAGAATTCAGCATTGCAGGATTTGCAATCTCTTTGAAACCAAGTTCCACCATAATGTCTTTGAGTTCCGGATACTGCGTTACAAGTTCATAAATCGGTTTTGAAAGATCTAATTTTTTTCCCATTGTGATACCTCATATTTATTTCGAATATTGTTATATTAGTTTCTATATGTGATCTAGAAAGTGAATTGCCTCATTCACTCGTCGCTTCATAGCCTTATGATACACGAGCACTTCTCTTTATTCTGTATCCACAGATACACTTTAATAATATTTTTCGTGTATAATGAAATCATCAAATAAATAGGGAGGACTAATAGATTGGATTACTCAACTCTGTCTAAATGTTCAATATTTAAGGATTTCTCCGCCGCTGATCTTCGCTCAGTGCTCGAAGAAACCCCTCATCACATACAGTGTTACGATAAAGAAGAATTAATTTTCCATCAGATGGAAGTGGCTGACCGAATTGGAATTGTATTAGAAGGGCAGGTACAGGCACAGAAAACGTTCCCCAACGGAAGTATGATAAATGTATCAATCCGCTTTCCGGGAGACCTCATCGGACCGGCCGCTGTATTTTCACGCAATCATCATTATCCTTGTGATGTAAGTACAGTGGAACCGGCAACGATCATGATGCTTCGAAAGGATGATCTGCTAGCACTCATGCAAAAGGATCTGCGTATTCTCGAGAATTTCACAACAGAGATTTCAACTGCTACATATATGTTGCAGCAAAGACTTGAACTGTTCTCATATACCGGCATTGCCCAGAAAGCTGCTTTCTGGCTCCTGCTTCGCTATCAACAAAGCAACAGTCGTATTATTCCTATACCAGGAAGTGTAACCAAGTGGGCATTGCGGATGAATGTATCCCGCCCATCACTTCATCGAGAGCTTGGGAAAATGGAGAAAAAAGGATATATTCGCTATTCCTC
>OMVA01000056.1 GCA_900314445.1 uncultured Lachnospiraceae bacterium
ATCCATTTGCATGAATCTATTTAAGCTTTTATTTAACCTTTATTTAAGCTTTTATTTAAGCTATTGTTTATGCATTTTCAATATCTGCTAAGTAGTCCATGTACTTACCTGTACCGATGGCTACTACAGATGTTGGATCTTCTGCTGTCATTGTTGTGATATTCGTCTTTTCTTCAATGAGCTGTTCCATACCATGCAGGAGGGAACCGCCACCTGTAAGAACAATACCACGGTCTGCAATATCAGCTGCCAGTTCTGGAGGTGTTTTCTCAAGAACGGCACGAATGCCATCCACAATCTTGGCAACTGGCTCACGAAGTGCTTCTGCTGTTTCATCTGAAGTAATTGTGATTGTCTTTGGAAGGCCTTCCACCAGATCACGACCACTTACATCCATGGAGATATTTTCTGGACGCTTGTAGCATGTACCAATGTTCTTCTTGATTTCCTCTGCAGTACGATCACCAATCAGCATGTTGTAACGCTTTCTGATATAGCGAATGATTGCATCATCAAAATCAAGACCAGCACACTTGAGGGACTGGGTAATAACTGCGCCACCCATGGAAATTACTGCGATATCTGTAGTACCACCACCGATATCAACAATCATATTTCCTACTGGACGAATAATATCAATACCTGCACCAATTGCTGCTGCAACCGGACCTTCAACTACCTGTACAAATCTTGCACCGGAGTTGTATGTTGCTTCTTCTACTGCACGCTTCTCAACTTCTGTTGCGCCGGAAGGTACAGACACGGAAATTCTTGGACGTCTGCCAAAGAAGTTGTGACCGATAGCCTTTCGAATGAAGTACTTAAGCATTCTTTCAGCCTTTGTATAATCAGAGATTACGCCACGCTTCAGTGGGCTGATTGCCACTAAGTTTCCAGGTGTTCTTCCCAGCATAAGGCGTGCTTCCTCACCGATTTCTACGATCTTATCGGAATCCTTGTCAAATGCGATGACTGCAGGTTCCTTGAGCACGACTCCACGTCCCTTAATATAAACAAGAATATTCGTCGTACCTAAATCAATTCCTATATCCAGACTAGCCAAAGAGATGTCCTCCTAAAATTGTTCTACTTAGCGGGCATGATGACCAGAATATCTGCTGGCTCGCCATCAGCCCATCTCGTCTTGATTTCGGTTATATCATAGTTTCCATATAATACATTGATATAACGTCTATACCGACTTGGTGTTTTCTTTTCGTCAGACACACTGACGCCAAGACCTTCGAATTTATCCTGGACATTCGGAATAATGCGTCCGCTGTCCTCACCTATCATATCACAGCCGATTTTTTCACGGAAGGAAGAATTCATATAAAGAACCTTACCGGAATTCTGACTACGAACAAAAACATCGCCAGGAAATCCTTCCAGAAGCTCTTCTGCCTGATCTGAGAATGCATTGATACTGCCCTTTGGCTCTCGCATCATCAGTCCCTGTGAGAAGAGTCTTGTGATTTCCTTTGCAAATTCCTTCTCAGAATCTGACCAGGTTCTTTCATTTGTATTTTCTATAAATACCAATCTGCCCATGTATTCATCATGGAGCATGATTGGAAAAACCATTACTGCACGCGCATTGCCTTTGAAGACTTCAACACGCAATCTATTTGTCATCGAATCCTGATCCACACAGAGCCCCTCTGTACGAATCTGTTTCTTTATTTCCGGATTAAAGTGATCATGATTCCAACCGAATATCTTACGTGCTTCATCTCGATCTGAGTTTTTGCACCAGAAATTGCGGAGTTCCATGATGTCTTCTACACCTGGCATTGAGGCATAGTAAACAATGTAATCCAGTTTTAAAAGACGTCCAACTGCATCAAAAGCCTGATCAAAAGCAGCCTCTGTATCACGATGCATATTAGAAAGTAATTCTGAAATAATAGCTTTCTGCTGAATTTCAAAATCAAGTGCTTTCTGCATTGCACTCTGTGACTCTGTTGCGCCATCACTTAAGTATAACTGAGTAATAACCTTTGAGAAGCCCTGAGCTACCTGGAACTGTCTCTGATACTCTTTAAATAAGTTCTTTGCCTGCAGTGGTGTGTAAGCATAAAGAAGCCATGTTGCAAAGTATACATTGCCGATATAGATTGGAGCCGCAGCTACACGGCTTTCTTCTACACCATCATTTATTTCTGAGAAGAAGGCTGCCTTACTTTCCATGCAGCAAATCTTCAAATTCTCATATGGCTCCTGATAGGATGGATTTGTAATCATGGAATAGAACTGACCGAAATAAGACTTGGGTCCCGTTGGTTCTGTCAGCATATTACCGTTGATATCCAGAATAACGGAATATACACCACAAAGAGAAGCAAACTGCTTGGCAATTTCGTGAATTCCTGATTCCTCAAAGAAGTTTTCACGAATATCAATCTTCTTCAGTTTCTGCTTAGGCAGAGTCACGTCTTCTGGTGCATTTGGAGTTTCCAGAACCTTTTCCTTACGGGCGATGTATTCCACAATAACTTTATCATCCACCTGATCCAGGAAGGCAACCTGAAGATTGATATTATGAGACTTCAGGTCATCACCAACAAAACGTACTGCATAAGTAAAATCTTTTTTTATTTTCCCTGCAAGTCTTATAGCATCGTGTAATTCCTTTCGATCATCTGGATGGACATAATCCATAATCAGACGGACGCCAGATTTCAAAGCGTCTACGTTCATGCCATAAAGGGCTGCATTTGGAGAAATAGAGATCAATCTAGATCTGGAATTTTCTCCATTGGATTCATACTCGCACACAATATAAACGCACTCCGTCTTTTCTAGTGCAAGTTTCATATACTTTTCTTCACTACTCATCGGCCCTCTCCCCTTTCCATTTGAGGTCCTTGTTCAAGATTCTCCCAAAAATCATGAACAAAGTGAGGGACACGATTCCTCATGTCCCCCATCACGAATTATCCCTAGTAATTATTCAGCATCTGAAGATGTTGAAGATGAATAATCTGAATTTTCATAAGAAGATGAACTCTCAGAACCATCATAGGCGCTATAAGCGGCATTGCTATCTGTTGAATTTGAATTTACATCATTGAATGAATCATCAACAATCTTCTTTGTTTCTGCTACAGCATCGTCTACGTTAGAAAGAGAAGCCTGAAGCTGTACCATAAAGGCCTTGATTGTATCGAATTCACGCTTAACAAGAACTCTGCTCTGTGTGATTTCTTCTCTGTTCTTAGCCTTAGCCAAAGCAACAGACTGTTCTGTTTCTTCCAGCATTTCATTGCACTTTGTCTGTGCATCAGCAAGCTGTTGTTCTACTGTTTCCTGTGTCTGTCTCTTAAGATTTTCGCACTCAGCATATGTTGTTTCCTTCTGCTCATCACAGCTATTCTGAGTCTCTGTAGCCAGTCTCTGGCACTCTGCTTCTGTCTGATTACGTAAATCATCACAGTATCTCTCTGTTTCTTCACGTAACTTCTTGCATTCTGCATTTGTCTCGCTTGACAGTGTATCAGCTGACTCTCTAGCAGCAAGCAGGGTTCTGGAAATAGATTCATATCTGGATGCAGCTTCCTCTTCCTTTGCCTTGTAACTAGCAAGTTCTTCTGTAACACGATCAAGTTCAGCCTTCTGATTTTCATTTACAGACTTGAGGTCGTCAATTGCAGACTTAGCCTTATCATTATTCTGTTCACGAATCTGCTGCAGACCCTTCACTGCCTGACTCAGTTTCTCAGCATCCTGACGAAGCTTTGCGATCTGACCTTCATAATCCTGCTGCATTGATTCAATATAACTTTCAGTAGCAGCTTTATCATACCCACCAAATGAAGCCCTTTTGATGTCTAATTCCATTTCAGTCCCCTTCCATGTGATACCAACACCACAAAATTAATCTAATATGACAGATAAATTATAGCACGCACAATTTCTTTTTTCTAGACTTTGCATAAAGATTGATCCTTTATTTTGTGCATTATTTGTGATTTTTTCGAGCAGTCCATTTGCCGATATTTAGTGATGTTTCACAAAGAAAATTTAATATGTGTTATCCAAGGAATCTTTCCCTCTTGGGGTCCCCCTTTTCATCTTATACACTTCTAAACTTTTGCAAGTTATGCTATACTTACGAAGGTAAATTTTATAGGAGATTTCTGTATGCATATGAAAAAGAAAGCATCTCTTCTCGCCCTTTTCCTTGTATTTCTTATGATGGCAGCCAACCTTTCTGGATGTGGTGCCGGCAAGGAAAATCGCTACAAGAACTATGTAAATAGTTTAATTTCAGCCAACTATTTGGGCGAAGAAAATGATTATAAAAAGACAACCGGAGCAGACGAAGCCGACATTGAAGCCATGTATCTTCAGAACGTAACTCGTCTGGCAAACAATCTGGAAACCTTCTACGGCCTTGAGATTTCAAGTGACGCAGAACTGGCCCCACGCATGGTAGATATTGCAAAGAAGATCTACAAGCGTGCCAAGTATGAAGTTGCTCCCGCTCGTCGCGACAACATGATTTATTATGTGGATGTTACCATTCATCCCATCAACATTCTGAACCAGGCCAATCCACAGATTAGTGCCTATGTAGAAGACTTCAACAAAAAGGTTGCAAATGGCGACTACGACAATTACGAGAAGTCTGCCTATGAGCACGAATTCGCTTCTGGCCTCATGGACATTCTGGAAGAGACAGCAGATTCCATTGAATACAAACCAGAACAGGTGGTAACCCTTCGTATCATTGAAACAGATGACAGCTACTACATCGGCAATGAAGATTTACAGGCCATTGATGCAGCCATCATTGCCACAGAAGTTTCTGCAGAAAGCAGTACAGCAACAGATGCAGAAGCTGAATAATACAGCATTGAATTTGCGCAGGCAAAGGAGAACTTCTCTTGCCTGCGTTTTTATTTTCCAACGGTAGCTACGACCAAATCAGTTTCCGGCTCATACAGTTTTTTACTGGAATTTGACATTCCAAGGGTAAGAAGGCAAAAGGCGCCTGTGATTTCTCACAGACGCCCTCTTTTTATATCCACCGGATGAATCTATCCCCCGGTTCTTCTGGTTCTTCTTATTCTTTTATTCTACTGTAACAGACTTAGCCAGGTTTCTTGGCTTATCTACATCCAGGCCCTTGGCATCGGATGTATAGTAAGCAATAAGCTGTACGATGGCAGCTGTTGCAAATACTGACATAGCGCTGTCAGAAGCAGGAATCTTAATCTGCTTATCGCAAACTTCCTTGCTCTCTTCCTTATCATCATGACTAATCAGGATAACGTAGGCACCTCTTGCCTTTACTTCACGTACATTAGAAATAACCTTGGCATAAACATGCTCTTCTGTAGCAATGGCGATAACTGGAACATTCTCTGCAATCAGAGCAATGGTTCCATGCTTTAATTCACCAGCAGCATATGCTTCTGCATGGATGTAAGAAATTTCCTTTAATTTTAGCGCTGCTTCCAGACTCATTGTATAGTCGATTCCACGACCGATATAGAAAAGATCCGGTGCAGTCTTGATGTGGTTCGCAATACGCTTTACATCATTTGCACTCTTTAATGTTTCTTCAATCAGAGCACCTGCCTGGCTCAGGTTTGCAACAAACTTTCTTGTATCTTCTTCAGATACAATACCCTTTACAAAACCAATTCTTGCTGCCAACAGATAGAAGGCTGAAACCTGTACTGTGTATGCCTTTGTAGAAGCAACAGCGATTTCAGGACCTGCGTGTGTGTAAAGTACATAATCACTTTCACGCGCAATGGTTGAACCCTTAACATTAACGATGGAAAGAACCTTACTACCCTTCTTCTTTGCAAGGCGAAGAGCTTCCAAAGTATCAATGGTTTCACCAGACTGGGATACTACAACTACCAGAGTGCTCTCATCGATAATCGGATCCTTATAACGGAATTCAGAAGCAATTTCAGTAAGCACTGGAATACGAAGTGTGCTTTCGATTAAGGATTTTCCTACGATACCAGCATGCATAGCTGTACCACAGGCAACAACGGTAATCTGCTTTAAATTCTTAAATACTTCATCATCAATGCCATCCTCTGTAAAATCAGGCAGCCCATTTACCACACGAGGCTGAATTGTTCTTTCCAGTGCTTCTGGCTGTTCATAGATTTCCTTCAGCATGAAGTGTGGATATCCACCCTTCTTTGCTGCATTGATATCCCAGCTTACAGTAAGGATTTCAGGCTTTACTTCATTTCCCTTCAGGTCATGTACTTCAATACCATCTTCCTTCAGAGTCAGAATATGATATTCAGGCACAACAAAGTATTCTTTAGAATAATCAATGAGAGCAACAAGGTCAGAGGCAATGAGAGATCCTTCTGTGCCATCTTCATTCTTGAAATGAGTTGCCACCATTGGGCTGACATTTCGAATCGTAAAGATCTTTCCTGGCTGATCATCAAACATGATGCAGAGAGCAAAAGAACCTGCCAGAAGATTTACAACCTTCTTGATTGTCTTCATGGGGTCACCTTCATAAAGGCGGTCCAGCAGAGCTGCTACAACTTCTGTATCTGTTTCAGATTTGAGAACGTCCTTCAGTCCATATTCTGTTGTGAGTTCGCGGTAGTTTTCAATGATGCCATTGTGAACCAGAGTCACATGGCCAACCTGATGAGGATGGGCATTTGCTTCGGTTACACCACCATGAGTTGCCCATCTGGTGTGTCCGATTCCGCATCCTGCTACTGTTTCAAGGTTCTCTGTTGCTGCTTCAAGATCTGCAACACGTCCAACCTTTTTCTTTAAAATAATGCCCGTCTTTGGATCAAAGAGAGCGATACCAGCACTGTCGTATCCACGATATTCCAGCTGCTTTAAGCCATTAATTATAATATTTCTTACAGGCTGATTGCCTGTACAACCAATAATTCCGCACATATTCAAAAATCTCCTTTATCACATGCAAATGTACTTTTTTGTGTAACCTATCCCCCAATAAATACACACCAAAACACGGCCTGAATTAGAGCCTGTGGCAAATGGGATCTTCACGCATTTTGCAAATGCACCCCTTGCTCCTTCCGTCTATTTCCAGGATTCCGTATTTAAAGTACCTCTAATGTTTGCACGTGGAACTGCCCTCTGTTGCCGCGTTGCCACGGTTTTTAAACAGTCCTTACGATTGTGCGGTCCGGTGAGACATCCGCCGAATTTTCGATGATCCCACTCCTCGTCAAATAACGATTTAAAAAATTCACCACCCAGCCCTGCAAATGAGATTGCCACAGCTAAGTCTCTCTTATCTGTCGTCATCACGGATAAGTCATTTTCCAATCGCTATCCTGGCGCTAAGGTTTCTAAACCCTTTCGAAAGCTACTATCCTTTCAAACAAATAGCCATCTGTGATAATAACACAGATGGCTATACATGTCGACCTTATGCAGTTGCAATTGTTACAAGTACTTTTTCCTAGTCAGGAACTGCCACCAAGCTCATTTGCAAGTTTATTTGCAATTTCGTTTGCATTAGCTGATGAAAGAACCGCCTTCAATATCAGCAGGCTTATCAACTGTGAGAAGAGAAAGTTCCCCCTCGCTGTTTTCAGCACAGAGAAGCATACCCTGTGACTCAACACCAGCAAGGCGAGCAGGTGCAAGGTTTGTGATAACAACAACCTTCTTACCAACCATATCTTCTGGTGAGTACTGCTTACGAATACCAGATACGATCTGAAGAACGCGGCCAGATACCTGAACCTGTGAGCAAAGAAGCTTCTTAGAACCATCCACTGGTTCACAGGAAAGAACTTCACCAACCTGGAGTTCCATCTTCATAAAGTCGTCAAATGAGATTTCCGCCTTCTTGATAGCTTCCACAGTCTTTGGTTTTTCTACTTCTGCCTTCTTAGGCTTAATCTTCTTTTCTGGTTCTGGTTTCTTT
>OMVA01000057.1 GCA_900314445.1 uncultured Lachnospiraceae bacterium
CGCCATTACTGGCGAATATCATGTTGAATGAACTTGATAAGGAAATGGAAAAGCGTGGGCTTGACTTTGTAAGATACGCAGATGATTGTATCATCATGGTTGGTAGTGAAATGTCTGCTAAAAGAGTTATGAGAAATATCTCTCGATTCATTGAGGAGAAACTGGGTCTCAAGGTCAACATGACCAAGAGTAAAGTGGACAGACCGCAGGGACTTAAATACCTTGGATTTGGATTCTACTTTGATCCAAGAGCACATCAATTTAAGGCAAAACCACATGCAAAATCAGTAGCAAAGTTCAAGAAGAGAATGAAAGAACTCACTAGCCGTAGCTGGGGCGTTAGCAACAGTTACAAGGTGGAAAAGCTCAATCAGCTCATCAGAGGTTGGATAAACTACTTCAAGATAGGTAGTATGAAAACACTTTGCAAGGAAATGGACTCAAGAATTCGTTTTAGATTGCGTATGTGTATTTGGAAACAGTGGAAAACTCCACAGAATCGTATAAAGAATTTGATGAAGCTTGGAGTTGATAAAGACACGGCTTGGATTACAGCCTATACGGGCAAAAGGATAGCCTACGTATGTCATCTAAGAGTAATGAACTTTGCAATTAACAAAGAAAGACTAACCCGCTTTGGATTAGTCTCAATGTTAGATTACTACACCAAAAGGTGTGTTACTTGTTAAGTTGATTGAACCGCCGTATACGGAACCGTACGTACGGTGGTGAGAGAGGTCGGGAGATTGATTAAATCTCCCTCCTACTCGATTTCAGGTAGATTGTAACCTATTGTTCATTACTAACGTGTAGTTCGTAGTTCATTACTAACGTGTAGTTCGTAGTTCATTACTAACGTGTAGTTCGTAATTCATTACGAACGTGTAGCCAATAGTTCATTACTATAAGTGTAAGTCTTAGTTCTTTATTGAATTTGTTACCACAGTGGATTCCAGCTCGGAGGGAATATATTTCTGCCAGCGGTAGAAAAGAAGACTTTGGTATAGATTTACAGCCTTCTTATCCATTGCCCAGGAATAACGGTCGGCCTGACTGAGTGGCTTGTAGGCGGCTTTCTTGGTAATGATACTAAGTTCGGAATTTTCTTTCATTTCCTTGATTAAATCAGAGGACTGATTATCCAAAGCCAGAAGATTAAGGTAGCCAAGGCCATTTGCCTTAATGGTATTTGCTTCGCTTTCCTTCATGCCCAGGATTAAATGCATAAGGACTCTTTCCACATGGGTCCTTGTGAGGTTCTTGGTGTGGCAGTATTCACAGAGTTCCTCATAGAGGAATGGCTTTTTGATCTTGTTAAGCCGGCGGGCGAAATCCGGGCTCAGCTCCCAAATATTTTTATCTTCCAGGCTGCCATCTAAGAGAATCTGGCTGATTAAAAGGGACAAATAGCTCTGGTCTGAGTTTGAAAGCGGGCTTTCCAGAGAGGATGCCATTTTCTGATAGGATTCTTCCGGAATGAAAGAAGAAATTGGAAGACCTTTCATAATGTTGGTTCTTATGTAGCTTGCGCTGGCGAAATTTTCATTTGCCACTTTGCTGTGATGCGCTACATTTTTTCTTTCAATCATGATTGGTTTTATGGAAGAATTGCTTTGCTTTAATGCCACCATATAGGACAGGGCCAGGTTGTTGTTTGGGAGAGTGATAAATTCTCTTACCTCTTCACCCAGAATTTCTATAAGGGCACTGGCTCTGGCTTTGGGAAATGAAATTCCCTTTGCTAACTTTTCTCTTAAGGAAAACTGGTAGGTCTGGCTTTCTTTGGCCAGAAGGTCTGAAAACTGATCAAACTTTTGGTTGTCCTTGTTTTCTACGCCGAAAGCAAGGTAGTCCACAGATCTGGTGGCATTTAACAACTGTATGCTTCCCTGGGCAAAATCACGAGCACTTCCCAAAGCGTAGTAAGCAGGTAACTCGAAAACAGCGGAAAGACCTCCGTTAATTGCAGCGGCAGCCCTGTCGTATTTGCTACAAATGGAAAGAGAACCCCTTTGCACAAAATTGCCACTCATGATGGCGAAGATGTGTCTGGAGTTCGTTTCGTATTTTGCTGTGTCAATTAGATATTTATGTCCATTATGAAATGGATTGTATTCAGCGATTATGGCTGTATTAGACATTTGCTTCCTCGAATTCTAAAAATTTTTAAATATATTTTAAGCAATAATGAGAAATGTGTAAATAAGGTCAATTTTCAACCTCTAGTTGAATAGATATAAAGTGTTTTTTATGCTATACTCGTGATGTTCAAATTTCTGTGGGGACAGAGTTTAGAACCCAAAATTGAAAGGGGAAATAAAAAATGAATAATGAAGATAAGATGAAAGCCCTTGATGCTGCTCTTGCTCAAATTGAAAAGAATTATGGCAAGGGTTCCGTCATGAAGCTTGGTGATAGCACTAAGAATTTAAATGTTGAGGCAGTTCCTTCTGGCTCTCTGAGCCTTGATATCGCTCTTGGTATCGGTGGTATGCCTAGAGGACGTGTTATTGAAATTTATGGACCAGAATCATCTGGTAAAACAACAGTTGCCCTTCATGTTGTAGCTGAAATTCAGAAGATGGGTGGTATTGCTGGTTTTATTGATGCTGAGCATGCCTTAGATCCTTTATATGCAAAGAACATTGGTGTAGATATTGATGATCTCTACATCTCACAGCCTGATAGTGGTGAGCAGGCCCTGGAAATTACAGAAACAATGGTACGTAGTGGTGCTGTTGACGTTGTAGTTGTTGACTCTGTTGCGGCTCTTGTACCAAAGGCTGAAATTGATGGTGAAATGGGTGATAGTCACGTTGGTCTTCAGGCTCGTCTTATGTCTCAGGCCCTTCGTAAGCTTACACCTGTTGTTAGCAAGACAAACTGTCTTGTAATCTTTATCAACCAGCTTCGTGAAAAGGTTGGTGTAATGTTTGGTAATCCAGAGACTACAACTGGTGGTAGAGCTCTTAAGTTCTATTCGTCTGTACGTCTTGATGTTCGTAGAATTGAAACACTGAAGGCTGGTGGCGATGTAATCGGTAACAGAACACGTGTTAAGGTTGTAAAGAACAAGGTTGCACCTCCATTCAAGCAGGCTGAATTTGATATCATGTTTGGTAAGGGTATTTCCAAGGAAGGCGATATTCTGGATCTTGCTGTAAATTGTGATATCATTAATAAGTCAGGTGCATGGTTTGCCTATAAGGGAGAGAAGATTGGTCAGGGTCGTGAAAATGCAAAGATCTATCTTCAGTCAAATCCTGAAGTTTGCAAGGAAATTGAGCATCTTGTACGTGTAAAGTACGGGATTGATAAAGATGATACAGCTGAAGAGGAAGTAGTTGATGCAAAGGCAAAGGCTACAAAGTCAGCTAAGTCTGAGTAATTATGGTTACTTGTAAGATTACAAAACCGAATAAGCGAGTAAAGCATTATCTCATATATCTGGACCAGTCTTTGACTGGTCCTCTTTATCATAACGAACTCAAGGAACTGGAACTTAAGATTCCTGAGGATGGACAGTCCATTTGCATGGATATCGATGAGAAGATGGCGGATTTAATTTTTGAAAGGGTCAGTGCCCATGCCTATAGCAAGGCCATTTCCTTACTTGCCACGGCCGAATATTCTCAGCAGGAAATTCGATATAAACTCCAGTTTCGAAATTATTCCCAGGAAGTGATCGACCAGGTGATTGATGTTCTTTATGAAATGCATGCTTTGGATGACCGCCGATATGCTGAGGCATATATACGTGCTTATATTCGGAAAAAGAGCAGAGATTTAATTGAAAAAGAACTGGATTTGAAAAACTTATCTGGTTTTGATTTTGATTCTTTATACCATCAGGTGAGTGATGATGAGGGTGTTTCTGAAGAGGATGCCCTTAGAAAAATCTTCGATAAAAAGTATAAGGATACTGATTTTAGTGACGAAAAACTGCGCAACAGGTGTTTACGATATTTTGCGTCCAAAGGCTTTATGGCAAGCGATATAATGCGTCTTATTCGGGAACGTTTAACTTGACATAAAATGGCTTAAAGTTTAGTATAGATTTGTTGTATTGCACAATAAAAATTTCATAAAGGAGGTGCTCCTGTTGCTAGGCTATATAATCATTGCGGTAGTTGCGCTTTTGCTTATCATCGCTTCTTGGTTTGGTGGTGTTGCATATCGTAAAAACATTGCAGAAGCTAAAGTAGGAAAGGCCGAGGAAAAGGCAAAGGATATTATAGATGAAGCGCTGAAGTCTGCAGATCAAAAAAAGCGAGATATTCTTCTCTCTGCTAAAGAGGAAGCTCTTAAGACAAAGAATGATATTGAGCAGGAAGTAAAGGATCGCAGAGCTGAAATCCAGCATATGGAAAAGAGAGTCTTATCAAGAGAAGAGAATCTGGACAAGAAGTCTGAAACTCTGGAACGTAAAGAACAATCTTTAAGTGCCAAGGAATCAAATCTTGCAAAGAAATCTCAGGAAATTGATGAACTTTCAAAGCAAAGACAGCAGGAACTGGAGAGAATCTCTGGTTTTACCTCTGAAGAAGCGAAGGAATATCTGCTTCGATCTGTGGAAGAAGATGTTAAACATGAAACAGCAGTCATGATCAAGGAAATGGAAATGAAGGCTAAGGATGAAGCTGACAAGAAAGCGAAAGAGCTTATTGTCAACTCTATTCAGCGTTGTGCAGCTGATGTAGTTTCTGAGTCTACAGTTTCTATGGTACAGCTTCCAAATGATGACATGAAGGGACGTATTATCGGTCGTGAGGGTAGAAATATCCGTACAATCGAAACGCTGACAGGTGTCGATTTAATTGTTGATGATACACCTGAGGCTATTGTTCTTTCTTCATTTGATCCTGTAAGAAGAGAAATTGCAAGAATTGCAATTGAACGTTTGATCATTGATGGCCGAATTCATCCAGCCCGTATCGAGGAAATGGTCGAGAAGGCTAAGAAGGAAGTTGAAACAAAGATGCGTGAAGATGGTGAAGCTGCTGCCTTAGAGGTTGGCGTTCATGGTCTGCACCCAGAATTGATTAAACTTCTGGGACGAATGAAGTATCGTACATCTTATGGACAGAACTGCTTGAAGCATTCTGTTGAGGTTGCTGAACTGAGTGGTTTGATTGCTGGCGAGATCGGGGAAGATGTTAAGTTAGCAAAGCGAGCTGGTATTCTTCATGATATTGGTAAATCGATCGATCATGAGATGGAAGGCTCACATGTACAGATTGGTGTAGATCTTTGTAAGAAGTACAAAGAAAATGCTACAGTCCTCAATGCTGTTGCATCCCATCATGGGGATGTAGAAGCAGAAAGTCTGATTGCTTGTATCGTACAGGCTGCTGATGCTATTTCAGCTGCTCGTCCTGGTGCAAGACGTGAATCCATGGAGAATTACACAAACAGACTTACTAAGCTCGAGGAAATTGCCAATAGCTTTGATGGCGTTGATAAGTCCTTTGCAATTCAGGCAGGTAGAGAAATCAGAGTGATGGTCGTACCTGACAAGGTTACAGATGCTGAGATGGTGCTTATGGCACGTGACATTTCTAAGAAGATTGAAGATGAAATGGAGTATCCTGGAACAATTAAGGTCAGCCTGATCAGAGAATCTCGAGTTACTGATTACGCGAAATAAAAGAATGCAGCTGTTTTTGGTCACAAAAACAGCTGTGTTTTTGTTTTAAGATTAAGTCCTCCTAATAGTTTTGCAAATGGTATGTGCGGGGGGAGTGAAATCCTCCTGCTGATTTATAGAAAGTTTATTGGATTAGAATATGGGTGAATTAAAAAGAGTCGACAGAAAACTGGTCTATCAGGCTCATAGAGTAAAGGTCTATGAGGATTTGATGCAGGATGAAAGCGGAAGACAGGCAAGGTACGATTATGTTGAAAATCGTAATGGTGCTGGCATTCTTTTGATTGATGAGGATGGAAAATTAATCCTGGTGAAGCAGTATAGAAATACCTTAGATGATTATGATGTTGAAATCGCTGCAGGCTGCGCAGAAAGTTGTGAAGATTTGTCTACTTTGTCAGGTGTGGAGTTTCACGATATGAAGGGAAGAATACCAGAACTTCGTGAAAAAGATAATTTTGATCCTAAAGAATATCTCATGACTGCCCTTCGTGAAGCGGAGGAAGAAACAGGCTTTATTCCGGAAACGGTTACCTTGGTCAATTATATGATTGCAGCTGTGGGGCTCTTTAGTGAGAGAACGGCTATATTTATCGGTCAAAATTTGAGAGAAGGTCACAGACACTTGGATGAAGAGGAGTCCATAGAAATTGTACATATCAGCCTTGAAAGGGCGCTAAATATGATATATGAAGGCCAGATTCGAGACAGCAAGACCATAATTGCAATTCTTGCTTATCAGGATTTAAAGAGAAATGCAGACCTTTTGTAAACCAGAATTTGTCATAATTAATAAATTATTTAAAAAATATTAATAAATATTAAAAAATATTAAAAAATCTTTTCACTATATCTAGTAGATTTGCAATTATGGTAATACATTATATTGACCTATTTGCCCTCAAACGTAGATTTTATGGGCATTTCGAGAAAATTTAGGTGTTGATTTTATGTAAATTAGAATTTATACTGAAATTCCAGCACTTGGGGGGAATTATGAACGAACTACTAGAACAATACATTGAATACTTACAAAATTCAAAGAAGAGCAGTGACAATACTGTACAGTCCTACAAGCGAGATCTGAAGAAATTCATGACTTTTCTTGAAAATCAGGGTATTTCCGATTTCGATGCAATAACCAATACGGACTTACGTTCCTATGTCTTACAGATGGAAGGTGAGCATTTTAGTGCGTCTACCATATCCAGAAACGTTGCGTCTATCCGCTCTTTCTTTTTATATCTGCTTAGCAATGGTAAAGTTCATAGCAATCCTACAGAAGGAATTAAACCTCCTAAGATTGAAAAGAAAATGCCGGAAATTCTAACCATTGACGAAATCACACTTCTTTTGGAACAACCAACTGGGAAACATCCAAAGGAAATCCGTGACAAGGCTATGCTGGAACTTCTGTATGCTACTGGCATGAGAGTTACTGAATTGATAAGTCTTAAGATTGATCATCTGAATCTTGCTATGGGATTTGTTTCTTGTGAAGATAGAGGCAAGAGAAGAGTGATTCCTATTGAAAGAGCAGCCAGATTTGCACTGACAAATTATATTGAAAATGTAAGACCCAAGATTTGTGGAGATTCAGATTTCTTATTTACCAACCTGAAGGGGCAGGAAATGACCAGACAGGGCTTCTGGAAACTTCTAAAGGTATATGCCACTAAGGCTGGTATCCAGAAGGATATTACTCCACATATGATCAGACATTCATTCGCAGCTCATTTGGTTAACAATGGCGCAGATCTTGTGAGCGTTCAGGAAATGCTTGGTCATTCTGATATTTCTACCACGCAGATTTATTTAAAGGGTAGACAAAGCAAGTTACGTGACGTCTATAATCGGGCGCATCCACGTGCAAAACAGGAAGCATAGATGATTAAAAAGGCGGCAAATGTATTTGCCGTCTTTTCTGCTTATTGCGGCAGAATTCATTTGCTAGTATATTATCTGGTGTGATTATTAATTGTTTATATGACAACTTTGTTGTGACAGGAGACTATTATGGCAGGTTCAAGCATTGGAACTTTATTTCGTGTAACTACATGGGGAGAGTCTCATGGCGCTGGTATTGGCGCTGTTGTTGATGGTTGCCCTGCGGGACTTCCTCTTTGCGAAGAAGATATTCAAAAGTTTTTAGATCGTCGTAAGCCTGGTTCTTCTCAATTTACGACTCAGAGAAAGGAGTCGGATTGTGTTAAGATTCTCTCTGGTGTTTTTGAGGCTAAGACCACGGGAACACCAATTTCCTTGATGATTCCGAATACATCTCAGATTTCAAAAGACTATTCAAATATTATGGATTCTTATCGTCCGGGCCATGCAGATTATGGTTTTGATAGTAAGTATGGTTTTAGAGATTATAGAGGTGGTGGAAGATCCTCTGGTCGTGAGACGGCAGGACGTGTTGCTGCAGGAGCCATTGCAATTAAGTTATTGGAAAACTTTGGAATTACTTTCTTAACTTATGTGGATCAGGTGGGCCCTGTGAAAATTGATGAAAGCAGATTCTCTGTGGATGAAATCACAAAGAATGCACTGAATATGCCGGATTCAGTGGCAGCAAAAGAGGCAGAAGCTTATCTTGCTGAGAAGATGTCGGAAAAAGATTCTTCTGGTGCATCTATTACTTGTAAGATTCAGGGTTGCCCAGTGGGCTTGGGAGAACCAGTATTTGATAAGATGGATGCCAAACTTGCCCAGGCCATTGTTTCCATTGGTGCGGTAAAGGCCATTGAAATTGGCGATGGAAAGAGTGTTGTGTCTGCCACAGGCACCAGCAATAATGACGCCTTCCATATGGAAGATGGTCAGGTTCGTACTCTTACAAATCATGCAGGTGGAATTCTTGGTGGTATGACAAATGGAGAAGAAATCCTTCTTCACATTGCGGTGAAACCAACTCCTTCCATTTTTCAGGAACAGAAGACAGTTAACAGACAGCATGAAGATGTTACTATGACCATCGCAGGAAGACATGATCCAATCATTGCTCCTCGGGCCTGCGTAGTTGTGGAAGCCATGTCTGCACTTATGATTGCAGATGCTCTCATGCAGAATGCGGTTAGCCGTTTAGATAACCTGCAGAAGGTTTATGGATTGCTTGACAGATAAAGAATACTCGTGTACTATACACAGGATTTCTACCATATCTCAGACATTGGACGACTCCGACCGTGGCTTAGATACTGGTGAATATTAAATTTTTTATAGGAGGTTCCATTATGATTACTAAGGAACAGAAGGCTGAAATTTCAGCAAAGTACGGTTTACAGGCAGGAGATACAGGTTCTCCAGAAGTTCAGGTTGCACTTCTTACAGCAAGAATTAACGACCTTAACGAGCACTTCAAGGCTCATCCAAATGATTATCACTCACGTCGTGGTCTTCTTAAGATGGTAGGTCAGAGAAGAAATCTTCTTGCATACCTTAAGAGCAAGGACATCGAGCGTTACAGAACTCTTATCGAGAAGCTTGGTCTTAGAAAATAATCAAGTAAACTTAACTTGCGGGCAGGATGAAAATCCTGCTCGCTTTTTATTTGTCAAAATGTTATAAACAATATTGGAAAATTATTAATTCTGGCAAATGGGATTTCCATAGATCTATGCACAGTCCATTTGCAGGAAGGTTTATCATTGATAGGAGCTTTTTATGGAAATTACAGGTATGACTAAAGTACTTGGTGTATTCGGAAATCCAATCAAGCACACACTTTCACCAGCAATTCACAATACCCTCAGCGAGAAACTGAATATTGATGCAAAATATCTTCCTTTTCACGTGGAAGGGGATTTAGATTACGCAGTTCGTGGCGCCTATATGGCAGGAGTGAGTGGTTTAAATATTACAGTACCTTTTAAACAGGAAGTTATGAAGTCTCTGGTAGACATTGATGAAACGGCAAAGCAAATTGGAGCTGTAAATACTTTGGTTCGTGCAGAGGGTGGTTTTAAGGGCTATAACACAGATATGCCAGGCCTCTATCGTGCATTAACAAAACTGGGCGTGGTTCTTCAGGGCAAAAAGGCCATTATGCTTGGGGCTGGCGGAGCTGCTCGTGCGGTTGCTATGATGCTGGTGAAATATGGGGCTGAGAAGGTTTATATTCTCAATCGTTCCATTGAGAAGGCAGAGTCCATTGCGGAATTGTCAAACATTATTCAGCCTATGACTCTGAGTGAGTATAAGAATATTCCAAAGGATTCTTATCTCTTTTTCCAGTGCACATCTCTTGGTCTGAAAGAAGGAGATGGTCTTCTGATTGATGATTCCGAATTCTATAAGATGGCTGAGTTTGGATTTGACCTGATTTATAATCCGGCGGTTACTCCATTTCTTGCTCGTTTAAATGAATTGGGAATTCCGAATTCAAATGGACTTGGTATGCTTCTTTACCAGGGAATTATTGCTTATGAACTTTGGAATGATATTCAAATTGATGATGAGACAGCTGACTATGTAATGAATGTGCTTTGTAAAAAACTTTATGGAGACAATATTGTTCTTGTGGGTTATATGGGGTCAGGAAAGTCTACGGTTGGAAAAGAGCTTGCCAAGTTAACGGGAGCTGAATTGATTGATACGGATACCTATATTGAAGAGCAGGAAGGCTGCAGTATAAAGGAAATCTTTGCCCGTTCTGGAGAAGAGGCCTTTCGAAATATTGAAAGGGAAGCAATACGAAAACTTGCTGCAAGCCGCTATAATACTATCATCGCAACAGGTGGTGGCGCCGTCATTAAGTCAGAAAACAGAGAAATGCTGAAAAGCATGGGAAAAGTCATTTATTTAAAGACATCTCCAGAAGAGTCTGAGAGAAGACTCATGGGGGATGGTAGCAGGCCCTTGCTTAAAGCAGAGGGCTCTGAAAGTCTTCTGGATAAGATCAAGAGAATGCAGAGGGAAAGAGAGGCCTACTACGTAAGTGCAAGCCATAAGATTATTATGACAGATGGTAAATCTGCCGGTGAAATTGCAGGTCTTTGCTTAGCCGATTCTTATTGAAGAGTCGGCTTCACTATGTTAAACTAGAAGGGATTGTTTTGAGGTATTTCCGAGACAACTGAAAAGAGTCTGGAAACAAAATACGGGCTTTTTTCAGTCGTTTCGGCCCTCAAAATAAAATATAAATTTAGGGGATACCCCGAAGGAGAAAAATATGTACAAGAAGTTTGAAATGGAACTTGCTGGCAAGACTCTTCGTGTAGACGTAGACCGTGTTGGTAAGCAGGCAAATGGCTGCGTACTGATTCACTACAATGATACTGTAGTTCTTTCAACAGCAACTGCATCAAAGGAACCAAGAGATGGTATTGATTTCTTCCCACTTTCAGTAGAATACGATGAGAAGTTCTACGCAGTTGGTAAGATGCCGGGTGGTTTCAATAAGCGTGAAGGTAAGGCTTCTGAAAATGCTGTTCTTACATGCCGTGTTATTGACCGTCCTATGAGACCTCTTTTCCCTAAGGATTTCAGAAATGATGTTACTCTTGAATCATTAGTAATGTCAGTAGATCCAACAACAAGACCAGAGCTTACAGCTATGATTGGGTCTGCAATCGCAACCTCCATCTCAGACATCCCATTTGACGGCCCATGTTCTATGACACAGGTTGGCCTGGACGCGGATGGCAATTTCATTTACAACCCAGGACAGAAGGAATGGGATGACTCAGACCTTCAGCTTACAGTAGCTTCAACAAGATACAAGGTTATCATGATCGAAGCTGGTGCAAATGAAATTCCTGAAGATAAGATGCTGGAAGCTATCTTCTCAGCACATAAGGTAAACCTTTCTGTTATCGAATTCATCGACAAGATCGTTGCTGAATGTGGTAAGGAAAAGTTCACATACAGAAGCTATGCTGTTCCTACAGAAATGATGGAAGATATTATGTCTGTAATCACTCCTGAAGAAATGGAAACTGCTGTATTTACAGATGATAAGCAGACACGTGAGAAGAGAATTGATGCTTACTGCACAATGCTCAAGGAGCGTTATGCTGACAATGCTGAATATCTGTCATTCATCGGTGATGCTATGTATCAGTACCAGAAGAAGACAGTTCGTAAGATGATCCTTAGGGAGCATAAGAGACCTGATGGACGTGCAATCGATCAGATTCGTCCACTTGCAGGTGAGGTTGATATCATTCCTCGTGTTCATGGTTCTGCAATGTTCACTCGTGGACAAACTCAGATCTGCGATATCGTAACACTTGCTCCACTTTCTGATGCTCAGAGAATAGAAGGACTTGATCCAAACGTAACAGAGAAGAGATATATCCACCACTACAACTTCCCATCATACTCAGTTGGTGAGACAAAGGTTAGCCGTGGTCCAGGACGTCGTGAAATCGGTCATGGTGCTCTTGCAGAGCGTGCCCTTAAGGCAGTTATCCCTTCAAAGGATGAATTCCCATACTCAATCCGTGCCGTATCTGAAACATTCGAGTCAAACGGTTCTACTTCACAGGCTTCTGTATGTGCTTCCTGTATGGCACTTATGGCAGCAGGTGTTCCAATTAAAGCTCCAGTTGCGGGTATCTCTTGTGGTCTTGTAACAGGTGAAACAGATGATGACTACGTAGTACTTACAGATATCCAGGGTATCGAAGACTTCTTTGGTGACATGGACTTCAAGGTAGCTGGTACAGAGCGTGGTATCACAGCTATTCAGATGGATATTAAGATTCATGGTCTTACAGACGATATCATTCGTGAAGCAATTGCAAGAACACGTCAGGCTAGAATGTTCATCCTGAATGAAGTAATGCTTAAGGCAATTCCTGCTCCACGTGAGCACGTAAATGAATATGCACCAAAGATCGTTTCTATGAAGATTGATCCTGCTAAGATCGGTGAAGTTATTGGTCAGCGCGGTAAGACAATCAACGGAATTATCGAAGAGACAGGTGCTAAGATTGATATCGATGATGAAGGTAATATCTCTATATGTGGTACAGAGCAGGCTGAAATCGATGCAGCTCTTAAGACAATTCACGGTATCGTAGATCCAATCGAAGTTGGTGGAATCTATGAAGGTAAGGTTGTACGTATTATGCCATTTGGTGCATTCGTACAGATCACACCTAACAAGGATGGTATGATTCACATTTCAAAGCTTGCTAACCACAGAGTTGAAAAGGTTGAAGATGTTGTTAATATCGGAGACACTGTAAAGGTTAAGGTTCTTGAAGTAGATCGTATGGGTAAAATCAGCCTTTCACTTAAGGATGCTTTAGAAGCTCCTGTTGAAGCTGAATAATATCCTAATCCATTAACATGTAAGACAGACAGAATTTAAGTATTTCGGGCGGGAGAATCCAATATGCAATTCGGTTACTTTGATGAGAATCGTAAAGAATACGTAATTACAAAACCAAACACACCACAGCCTTGGGCGAACTATCTTGGTTCGCCTGCCTATGGTGCACTTATTTCTAATAATGCAGGTGGTTACAGCTTTGAAAAGTCAGGCGCAAATGGAAGAATTCTGCGTTATGTTTTCAATAGTTTTGACCAGCCAGGACGTTACATTTACTTAAGAGACAATGACAGCAAGGATTTTTGGTCAAATTCTTGGCAGCCAGTTGCAAAGCCACTGGATTCTTTTAAGAGTGAAGTGCGTCACGGTACAGCCTATACAAAGATTGCATCTGATTATGCAGGTATTCATACCGAAACTGACTATTATGTACCAATGGACCAGACTTATGAAGTTTGGGCTGTTAAGGTAACAAATACTACAGATTCTGTACGTAATCTTACGGTTTCTGGTTATGCTGAATTTACAAATGATGGTAACTATGAGCAGGATCAGGTAAATCTTCAGTACACACTGTTTATTACCAGAACGTATTATCGGGATAACTACATTAAGCAGGTTCTTAATGAAAATGTTTCTACTGGCGCAGTAAATGGAAGTGAAGTGACTAACCGTTTCTTTGGAATGGCTGGTTCTGAAGTATCTTCTTACTGTGGCGATAAGGAAAAGTTCCTTGGCGGTTACCGTGGTTACGGCAATCCAGAAGGAATTGAAAATGGCGATTTAGGTAATGCCCTGAATTACAATGGAAATAGCTGTGGAGCTCTTTCTTCTGTAATTAGCCTTGCAGCAAATGAAACAAAGACAATCGTTTTTGTTGTTGGTTGTAAGAGTGATGCAGACGCTAAGGCGATTCTTGCAAAGTATGAGAATCCTGCTTCTGTTGTTGAAAAAGATCTGAATGAACTTATTTCTTTCTGGCATGGAAAGCTGGAACACTTCCAGATTGAAACTCCATGTGCAGAATTTGATGAGATGATTAATACATGGCAGGCGTTTAACTGCTTCATGACGTTTACATGGTCAAGAGCAGCATCCTTTATCTATTGCGGTCTTAGAAATGGATATGGCTACCGTGATACCGTTCAGGATATTCAGGGTGTTATTCATCTTGATCCAGAAGCTGCAGCAGATAAGATTAGATTCATGCTTTCTGCTCAGGTAGATAATGGTGGTGGACTTCCACTTGTTAAGTTCACACATAATGCAGGCCATGAAAATACTCCAGATGACCCAGAGTATGTAAAAGAGACAGGCCATCCTGCTTATCGTGCGGATGATGCTTTATGGCTTTTCCCTACTGTTTTCAAGTACATTTCTGAATCTGGTAATCTAGATTTCATTGATGAAGTTGTAGTCTATGCCAATAAGGACGAAGGCACAGTTTATGATCATTTAAAGAGAGCCATTAACTTCTCTATGAATCATCTTGGTGCACATTCAATGCCAGCAGGCCTTTTCGCTGACTGGAATGATTGTCTGAGACTTGGTGCAGATGGTGAGTCTACATTTGTAGCTTTCCAGCTTTACTACGCAATGTCTATCATCAAGAAGTTTGCTGAGTACAAGAAGGATACTGATTACATTTCATATATTGATGGTATTCAGGCTGATCTTGGAAAACGTTTAAATGAACTTTGCTGGAATGAAGATCGCTTTATCCGTGGTTTCTCTGAAGAAGGACAGACCATTGGTAAGCGTGATGATATTGAAGCAAATATGTGGCTGAATCCACAGAGCTGGTCAGTAATTTCTGGCCTTGCTACTGAGGAACAGGCAGAAAAGGCGATGGAATCTGTTCATCGCGAATTAAATACGGAATATGGTGCAATGCTTATGGCTCCTGCTTACAGAAAGCATGGATTCAATGGAGCTCTTATGCAGCTCTTTAATGCATCCACAAAGGAAAATGGTGGTATTTTCTCGCAACCTCAGGGATGGCTTATTTTAGCAGAATCCCTTATGGGACATGGAGATCGTGCATTCCAGTACTTCCTTGAAAATGCACCAAGTGCTATGAATGAGAAAGCCGAAGTTAGAAAACTGGAACCATATTGCTATGGTCAGTTTACTGAAGGTAAGGATAGTCCTAACTTTGGTCGGGCGCATGTACATTGGCTTACAGGTACAGCATCAACTGTAATGG
>OMVA01000058.1 GCA_900314445.1 uncultured Lachnospiraceae bacterium
TTTCACAGCCCCTTTCAATAATAATCTTATTTTGTAACTGTAATTGTTGGCTCATCAATATCATTGAAAGTCTCATTATCTTCAAGAGTAACCTGGAAAGATGTCTCCGTAATATCCCCTATGGAAGTAATTCCTGCATCTTCTGCATCACTCTTTAGAATTTCTAAATTTACAACAGAAGCCTTTCCCGCCTTCACCTCAGCGGAGTCACACCAAGCATCGATCATGGATCCATTCACCGAATAGGAATCATACTCTGGATCGAAATATACTTCTGCGTCACTATTATTTTGTACTAATAAAGGAAGGATATAGTAGGTATCGTCTTCTTCGTAAGCTTTCGCAATAACAACAATATCATTGTCATTATATACTTCCGTTCCTGAGATTTCTGTTCCTGCATCTGATATTTCCACATTCACAGCCCTTACTTCGGAAATCTCATTTCCATTTGCATCTTCCTGCCCAACATAAAGTGTAATAACTCCCGCTTCTGAAATCCCCAGGGATTCCCAGGAGGCTTCATTCATATTGGTCAGATTCATATCAATTAATGCTCTATGTCCAGGCAATACCGTACTGCTGGTCCATCTGCCAGATGTTAACTCAATGTTATTGACTGCAATATCCTTAAAGAAAATATCTCTTACATCGGAGGACTGATTTTCAACCTCTAAAAAGAGATAATAATCTTCCCCAGATTCCTGAATATAATATGCAGCCGTAATTTTCATATCATCCTCATTATAAATTTCTTCCTCGGATGAAAATAATAAATCTGTATTTGAAAGGTTGTAGAACTCTCCACTTCCTGCAACAGCTTTTAAGGAATCCGTTTCTGTAGAGAGCTTTGCGTATGCAGAAGTTTGAATCTGAACAGGTCCCACACTTAATACGTCGTTATAATCACTATCTACTACATAAATGCTTAACTGAATTTCTTCTATCTCATGAATTCCATATGACTCCAATTCATCTTTTTCCAACGAAATTTCATCCGAGGCATTTTTTCCAGCAGTTACATCACAATTCAGGTACATGCTATTTACCATATATCCATTGACTGCATTCATACTGCTTGCCATTGTTCCACTATAAAAACTAAGATCCTTATCTGTATTATTTTCAATATATATAGAAAGTTTCGGAGTATTATTTTCAAATTTCAATTCTCTTGCAGTAATCTTAATTCCATCTTCATCTGCAATTAAAGTCTCTTCAATTGTGGTATCAAATTTGAATTTTTCACTTTTATCAGATTTCGTCTCTGTAGTCTTAACAGATTCTTTTTCCTCACCCTGGACCTCTGTAGACTTTTCTTCCGAACTTATTCCTACGCCAACCCCACTACTATCATCCATAGAAATACTTAATTTTCCAATTTTGCAGCTAGTAAGGGATACCAGCATCAATCCACAAATCAACCCAATTCCCATTCTTTTAATCTTCTTCATCTTCTTCCTCCATTTATACTATTTACTAATCATTTTTTCCTGAATAATCTGCCTAACCCGCCGCTCCGATAAATCCACCTCCCGTGCAATATTTTTAGGCGACATATTCTTTGCATGACTCTCAATAAACTCCATGGTGTACTCCTTGGAATATAGCCTCTTGGGAAAATTCACCGTGAGTCCCGCATAATTCTCCCAAACCTTCCGCGCTGCATTGGATCCCAAAAGTTCAGCCAGCTCTCGATAAATATTCGAATAATTTTTAGAATCTCCCTCCAAGTCATCACCATCCTCTAGAAGCCTTCGCTCCTGTATTTGCTCTAATTCTAGCGATTTCGTATTGAAAGTATCAGTCGTAGACTTCCAAGAAAATTTCTTTGTATTTTTCATTAGGAATATCTCCCGCATCCCATTTGCATGACTTTATCTAATGCAAATGTACTGCGCACAGAAATTAAATAAATACCCAAATCCTTTCCAAAAAAAAGAAGATATATACTCTTTAATTTTGATAAAATGTTGATAGTTCGTTTGAGTAACAAAACAATTCGAAAACAAATTATATGATTCGATTTTGCAACTTTGTGGGATTCGATCGGGGGAATGCAAATGTCAGATACGAATGAAACTTTTCCATATCATGAATATCGTGTGGGTTACCTGGGACAACTTTTCTTTCAGGATGTCTTGCAGATGAAAGTTCCCAAACAACTTGATTTATTAGACTTCTTTTATCCTAACCTTCTGGTCGAGGAAATTCCTTCTGATGGAAATACAAAAACAGAAGCACGATTTAACGATGCATCTTGTATGATTCAGGCAGTTCTATATCATGATCAATACTATGTTGGAGGAAGCAAAAGAGTCACGCAGATAGCCGGTCGCTTACTTGGCACTGCCAAAGGAAGTCAAGAAAAAGAAAGAGCCACTGCTAGAATGATTCAGAAAGCGACTACAGACCTATTAGTAAAGCATCCAGATATTGTGCGTTTTCTAAGAGATATGAATATCGAGAGATTGTCCATTCTGCCAGAGGAAATCCTTGGTCGCTTCATTGATTCCGTAAGTCACTACATTAATACCACCAACGCATACTATGCCAATATGACAGAAGAAGATTTCCTGCAGACTGCCTTCCCATTTCAGGTAGAAACCTTTGAGGCCCTTTCAACGGATTTGTATTATCAATGGAGCCTGGAAAGCATAGAAAGTCTAGGAACTGTCTGGACCTGGCTCACCCTGGCTGCTCTTCTTCGTAATGAAGTATTGCGTTTACACTTAACTTATCTCAGTTCACTTGAACCAAGAATTCGAGAAGATGATCAACGGATTACAAAGGATGACATTAAAAAATACGGTTCCTTCTATGATGGCGATGATTTAGATAAGCGTTTCCCTGGAATCGAATGGTATTGTGACCGGTGTGGGGAACACCTGAATGAACAAACAGGTTTTGACGACCATCTCCATATCTGGACCTGCCAGAAATGTGGATATGACAATGTGATTTCTTTAGACGAAATATATTACTGCGACAAGGAATATGAAGCGGGAGAAGCGCCAGTGAATAAAGAGGATTTCGGCAGAGCATTGAAAGAAAGACAAGAGGAAATAGCTTCCCACAAGAAAGACAAAAAGACAGACACGTAGAAAAATAAGAATTACTATGGGCATTTTTCAACAAACATAGAATAACATACTGGCAGACTAGGTTGATACTCTTTTCTTCTTATGTCTTGCTATAACAAATTCCTAGTCTTCTCCCAGGAGTTTTACCTTCACATACTCGTGACCAACCGCAGGCAGGAATTTTTCGATAATATCCTTTGTGCGAATCTTGAGACTGGATGTGTTCACACATGGATGGCAGCCCAGGAATTCTCCTGCCAGCACATCCTCATCAATAACCAGCTGCACCTTCTTATCCGGATCATTCATAAGGCCCATAACTGAAACAGAACCTGGATGAATGTCCAGCAGTTCCACCATATGGTCCTCATTGGCGAAGGAAAGACGAGCAACACCCAGCTGGCCAGAAATTTCCTTGGTCTTGAACTTCTTATCCCCTGGCATCATGAGAAGATAAAAATTGGTCTGCTGACGATTACAAAGAAAGAGATTCTTGCAAACAGTGGCCTCCAAAATCTTATCGACTTCCAGACAGTCTTCCATGGTAAAGGCTTCCTTATCATGATCCGTCTGCCAATATTCTATATTCAATTTATCCAAAAAATCATAAACCCTAACTTCCCTATCCTGTCTGCCAGACATAGACTCTGGTCTTCCATGATGTAATTCCATATTTGCTCCTTTTATCACTTACCTAATTATGATAGACTTACTCTCACGTGTGATACGCAATGAGGATTTTGCAAATGAGATTGGCATAGATGAAAATGCTTTTCTCCATTTGTACCCTGATAATAATAAATAAAAAGTTAGGAATTTGCTATGAGTATTTTAAACGTAGAACATTTATCTCATGACTTTGGCGGACGTGAAATCTTCCGCGACGTATCTTTCCGTATGCTCAAGGGTGAGCACATCGGTCTTATCGGCGCCAACGGCGAAGGCAAGTCTACTTTCTTCCGTATTGTTACTGGAAGTCTGGAACCAGATGCCGGAAAGATTGAATGGGCAAAGAATATTAAAATTGGTTATTTAGATCAGCATGCTGTTCTGGAAGCAGGCATGACAATTCGTGACGTTCTTCAGTCTGCATTTGCCAGCCTCTTCGATGAAGAAGCAAAGATGAATAAGATTTATGAACAGATGGGCGATCCTGAAATGGCAGATAAGATGGACCAGATGCTGGAAGAAACAGCAACCATTCAGGACTATCTCAACATGCACGACTTCTATATGATTGATGCAAAGGTTGACGAAGTAGCCCGCGCCTTTGGTCTGGTTGACCTGGGTCTGGATAAGGATGTAACTGAACTCTCTGGTGGACAAAGAACAAAGATTCTGCTTGCCAAGCTCCTTCTCGAGAAGCCTGATATTCTTCTCCTGGATGAGCCTACTAACTATCTGGATGCTGAACACATCTTCTGGTTACAGAGATATCTGCAGGAATATGAAAATGCCTTCGTTCTCATCTCCCATGACGTACCATTTCTGAATAGTGTTATCAATATCATTTACCACGTTGAGGATTGCGAACTGGCAAGATACGTTGGTGACTACGAGAAGTTCCAGGAAGTTTATGAAATGAAGAAGGCCCAGAAGCAGGCGGCCTTCGATCGTCAGCAGAAAGAAATCGCTGACCTGAAAGACTTCGTTGCCCGTAACAAGGCTCGTGTTGCTACACGTAATATGGCCCAGTCACGTCAGAAAAAGCTGGACAATATGGAAATGATTGAACTGACTAAAGAAAAGCCAAAGCCAGAATTCAGATTTGAAGTTGCCCGTACACCCAGCCGTGTGCTTTTTGAGACAAAGGATCTGGTCATCGGTTATGATGAACCACTGTCACGTCCACTACACTTCATGATGGAAAGAAATACAAAGATTGTTCTCACTGGTTCTAATGGTATTGGTAAGTCTACACTTTTAAAAAGTCTGCTTGGTCAGATTCAGCCAATCTTTGGTTCTGTAGAACAGGGTGACTTCCTGGAAATCGGTTACTTCGAACAGGAAATGGCACCTGATATTGATACAACCTGTCTGGAAGAACTTTGGCAGGAATTCCCATCCTGGACTCAGTACCAGGTAAGAAGTGCCCTGGCTAAATGTGGTCTCACAACAAACCATATTGAAAGTAAGGTTCGTGTCCTTTCCGGTGGTGAGCAGGCAAAGGTTCGCCTGGCTAAACTTATGGGACGTCCATCAAACCTTCTGGTTCTGGATGAGCCTACCAACCATCTGGACGTGGATGCAAAGAATGAATTAAAGCGAGCTCTACAGGAGTATAAGGGAAGTATCCTTATGGTCTGCCATGAACCTGAATTCTATGAAGGTCTGGCTACAGAAGTTCGTTCCTGCAAGGACTGGGCTCTGCGCGAGGAATAATCCCAGGAGATAGACATCATGAAATCGACTCATAAAACTTCACTGGAAATCATCGGCGCTGTATTAATACTTGGTTCTACTCTGTTTTCGTATTTGCTTCTTCCCTAAGCTGGTCTGTATCTTCATAAAGTTTCTGCATTTTCTCAATGGCCAGCTGATCTTTCATCTGCTGCTTCACAATGAGTTCTCGTCTTTCTTCGTCCAGAAGTTTGGCCTTCTTCTTTTTCCTTTCTGTCAGTATTGTTGCAATCACAGCAAAGGCAATGGCCAGAAACATAAACACTTTATAAGGATTAATCTGCAGTGGTCCACTGTAGGACTTACTTGCGATTTCCAGTGGTCCACTACTTGTCTTATATTCATTAAAACGGGTGTGACCAGGAAAATCCCCATCACTCTTTAAGAAATATCGATAACCAGGAGTGGTGCCATCGTCATCCCAGGTGACGTCATAGTTATACCACTTCCCATTTACCTTCACTGCATTCCACATATGATTTTCATCTGTGGAATTTTCACCACCACCATTCCCCGTGATGATCAAGGTCTCAATTCCATTTGCATTCAGAAGGTAGTAGGATGCCAGGCTGTAACCTGTGCATACCATGACTCCCTCTTTAAAGCCATCAATGTCTGTATGATTCCCCACTTTTTCCCGGGCATCATACTCATAGTTTCGAATCAGATAATCATGAACATTCTTAACGGTTTCATAATCATTCTTACCCTTAAGTTCCACAGCCAGCTGATCCATCTTGGCAAAATGAGAATCCATTTCCGAAGAAGAATATGGGAAGGTAATTCTGGTCTTAATATAGTCCCTGCCATAGGTGTAATGAATCCAGGTCAGATAATAGGATAAATAGCAACCACTCACCAGTGGCTTGTCTGGATTGTAATGTCTGGAATACTTTTCCAGCATGGTGTTGGAAAGACTGGCTACCAGATCCGAATCCATCTTAAAGGTGGAAGATACGGTACGTGAATTGATTTGCTCAGAAAGTCGATCAAAGAACTCATCCTCAGTTTGAATGGTCTCCTCCTGGGCAAATGCATTTGCCGGATATGTACGATAGAATGCGGTTGCCACAAGTAAAATGGCCATAAGAAAGGAGACCAGAATACGCCCGCCACGCACTCTCGCCTGTCTGCTAGTAAATACTTTATTCAATGAAAATCCCCTCACTACGTTATTTAACCCTACAGTCATTTCTGCAATCCGTGCTCAATTTTTTATGCGTATCCGATGTAGAGTTCATACCGTGTATCGGATATTTTTTCTGCCCATATCCA
>OMVA01000060.1 GCA_900314445.1 uncultured Lachnospiraceae bacterium
GCTTTCTTCTGGGCTTTCTTCTGAGCCCCGCTATTCAGTTTTTGAGACTGATTTTCCATACTAATCCTGCTCCACAACCTCTGCATCTGCCTGACCATTCTTCATGGAAATTTGAGCATAGGCTTTTAATTCTGGGTGAATGCTCTGCATAAGTGATCTGATCTCCAGATCATCCCCATATATTTTTTCATAATAAATTTCAGAGAAAGCTTCCTTCAGATTTTCCTGATTCATGATCTGCTTCTCCACAAAGGCATACTTCCCCTGGCTCCACCAAAGCAGACGCACATAGGTCTGCTCCTGCACAAAACCACAGCAAACAGCATACGTCAGCCCCAGCACCTGATCCACATCCTCCGGCTTTCCAGCAAGGGAGGTTAAAATAACCATCTGCTGATCCGACATGGAAACCCTGTCCTTCACCATAAGAATGTCTCTCTTAGCTGTAAGTTTCCAGTGAATTGAATTGAGTTTATCTCCCGGAATATATTCACGAACCTCTGATACCTCAGAAAAATCGTGGCCCTTCTTCACGGTCTCCTCACTTTCAGTCATACCCTGCGACATATCCCTGAGGTCCATATCCACCGCCTGTGTCTCCGAAGGGAAGACCCGGGCCTCTGTAGAAAGATTCACCTTCTTCTGCAGATTCACAAGTCCCAGCATGTCTCGAATAGTAACGGTAGCCACAGAGAACCTGTAAGAGCCCAGCATAGAGAAACGAATAGGAAGATCCTTTTCAAAAGTCCCCAGGGCATGGCAGGGCAGAGAAAGTAAAGTACTGCCCATATCCTCATAGAAGGTATTTTCCGTATCCAGTTTTACATGAATGTCATAGCTTACAAGGATAGATTTGTTGTGAATTCGAAGGCGCAGGAAAGAAACTTCATCCTTCCTGGCATATGCCTCTGGAACCAGCAGTTCAAATGAGATTGCCCGGTACAAAATAAAGAGACCAAGCATAGAAAGAAATGGTGCCGCTGCAACGATAAGCAGCACCATAAACATAAAATGATTTCTCAGGAAATCATAAACCGTAATAACAATCCCCAGCTGTACCAGATATCCAATGACACGGCGGACATTGATATGCGTCTTTAAGTGGCGATTGATTTTTTGATTCCGTTTATGATTCCATTTATGATTCTGTTTTTGATTCCGTTTTTTGGATTTGGATTTTGACATGACCTTTTTTGTACCTCTAAGAGCGAGGTGCTTTTACACTTTCAATCAGAGCCTGCATAGCCGTGTCCATATTCATACCCTGGGCACGAGCCTTCTGGCCCAGCTTTACACGATGTCCCAGTGTGGCTTTCACAACAGACTGCACATCTTCTGCCGTTACATAGTCACGATTATCCAGAATGGCCATCGCCTTAGCCATATCCAGAAGGGCAATGGTTCCACGAGGAGATGCGCCCATGGAGAACATCTCATTTGCACGGGTTTCCTCAACCAGAGATACCACGTAATCATAGATCTCATCACGAACAAACATGTTGCGGGCTTCTTCTCGCATGGACTTAATATCTTCAATGCCAAGCACCGGTCGAATTTTTGTCAGTGGTCGGGCTGCATTTCCCTTGAGGATTTCCACAGCGTCGCTGTGATCCGGGTAGCCCATTGACAGGCAGACCATGAAGCGGTCCAGCTGGGATTCTGGCAGCATCTGTGTGCCGGAAGAACCATATGGATTTTCCGTAGCAATAACTACAAATGGATCTGGCAGAGGTCGAGTGACGCCATCCACTGTGGCGGTACCCTCTTCCATAACTTCCAGAAGCGCGCTCTGGGTCTTAGGGGAGGTACGATTGATTTCGTCTGCCAGGAAAAGATTCGAAAAAATAGAGCCTGGACGATATTCAAAATCCTTGCTTAAGCTGTTATACATGGAGAAACCCAGGATATCACTAGGAAGTACGTCCGGCGTGAACTGCACACGCTTATACTCCATGGAAAGTGTGCGGGCAAAAGCCGTGGCCAGAGTTGTCTTACCAACTCCCGGAATATCCTCCATAAGGATGTGTCCGCCAGCAATCACTGCTGCGAAAACCTTTTTCACCACATCTTCCTTACCCTTAATTACAGAATTTACGCTATCCTGCACCGCCTGAATCTTTTGAATATCTGCCATTTTCCCTACCTCAAATTCATTTACATTGTTGCCAATCTAACATTAAATTTACTACGAAGTACCTGCCTTGTCTAACATTCTTATCGTTTTTCTGACATTTTTAACATAGAAATATATTTGTGATATATTGATTAGGTAAAAAAGATTTCGGCAAATGGAATTGCCGCAGATTCCCACCATTGGGAATCGCCACAATTTCCACCAAGGAGGAATATATGCCACCAATTGAAAACGACTGGGCCCGTGCTCTGCAGGACGAGTTCCGCAAAGACTATTATTCAAAACTTTTCGAATTTGTAGGCCACGAATATCAGACCAATACGATATATCCACCTGGAGATGATATCTTCAACGCATTCCATTTGACACCTCTTCATGATGTAAAATGTGTCATCCTGGGACAGGACCCTTATCATGAACCAGGACAGGCCCACGGTCTTTCCTTCTCGGTAAAGCCCGGTGTGGACATACCTCCTTCTTTACAGAACATTTATAAGGAATTGAACACTGACCTGGGTTGCCAGATTCCAAACAATGGCTATTTGGTCAAATGGGCTGAGCAGGGAGTTCTCCTTCTCAACGCCGTACTCACCGTCCGGGCCCACGCAGCCGCTTCCCATCAGAATAAAGGCTGGGAGCAGTTCACCGACGCCGTAATTGAGCAGATCAATAAGGAAGACCGTCCAATTGTCTTCATGCTCTGGGGTTCCTTTGCCCGCTCCAAGAAAAAGATGCTGAACAATCCAAAGCACCTGATTTTGGAAGCACCACATCCGTCTCCACTTTCCGCCTACCGCGGATTCTTCGGATGTCATCACTTCAGTAAGTGCAACGAATTCCTGAAGGCAAATGGAATCGAGCCAATTGACTGGCAGATTGAGAACATCTAGTTCCCCCCTATACAAAATCGCTAACTATGTTTATGATAGCAGTTAGCATTTTAGAAATAGAGGTTTAACATGGAAATTTATTTAGTCCGTCACGGTTCAACAGAATGGAACCGAATCAAAAAAATACAGGGACAGTCCGATATCCCCCTGGACGAAACTGGTCTTGCCATGGCTCACCAGTCAGGGCTCGCTCTCTTAAAAGAAGGCATTAAATTCGACTTTGTTTTTGCCAGCCCACTCACCCGAGCTTACATCACAGCAAAGGAATTCCTTTGCGGAGACACATCAAAAATCAGAACAGACGACCGCCTAAAGGAACTGAACTTTGGCGACTACGAAGGTCACACTTTAGAAGAATGCGCCACCCTTCCAGGCTCCACTTTTGAAAACTTTCATCCAGCCCCGGAAAAGTTTTTCCCTCTGGGAGACGGCGAGACTCTTGCACAGCTTTGCGAACGTACAAAAAACTTCCTGCAGGAAATGATCGAGCCCCTGGCACAAATCGAAGCAGTTTCTCCTGCCCAAAGCGAGATGCGCATTATGATTGCCGCCCATGGTGCTGCCAACAAGGCCATGATGTTCTATATGAATCAGGAAACAGATCTTGCAAATTTCTGGGGAAAGGGCCTGCAGCCAAACTGCTGCATCACCAAAATCAGATGCCATGTAGCCTCTGCAAATGAGATTGGCAAGGAAGAAGGAAGCGCAGAAGGAAATTCAAAATTCGACAGCCATATCGTTTACGAAATTGGTAAAGACGAAATTTTATATGATCCTGAACTATTAAAGAAAGCCGGAAACCTACTTGGATAGGTTCCCGGCTTTTGCCTTTTCATATTAAAGTTCACACCAGAATCGTTTTCACCAGCAATCCCATTTGCCAGATTATTGATTCAGTAATTCCTTCGCGTTTTCATAATTAAATGTGACTGCTGCAATATGCTTTGTTTCAATCTGGTAAAGAGCATTTGCTGCCAGATGTTCTGCAGCCTGTTCCAGGTCACGACAGCCAGGTTCATCGCCGAACTTCTCAACCACTGCGTCAATGGCGCCATCTTCAATGATCAGTTCCTCTGGACGAAGTCCCATGCGCTTCAATACCTTAGGCATGGCAAAGTCACGGAAGATAACCTTCTTCTCATCACGTGTATAATCCGGAATATCAATCAGGGCAAAACGAGTCATGAGAGGCTTAGAAATTCTCTCCTTGTCGTTGGCTGTGGCAATTGGATAAACACCCCTGGTTGGGATCATACATTCAATGTAATTATCTGTGTAACCAAGATTATCCAGCAGAGTAAGCAGGGCATCGGCAGGGTTACCGCCAGCATTGCCAGAATCTGCCTTATCCAACTCATTGATAATGAATACAAGGTTGGATGTACCAGCCTGAGAGAAGGCTTCCATAATACGACCAGGTTTTGCATTGGAGTAAACACGAGGAGAACCTGTGAGCTGTTCTGGATCATGAATGGTAGACATGTCCAGAGAAGTCCAAGGAAGTTTTAAGATTCGCGCAACCGCATACGCAACCTGTGACTTACCAACACCAGCAGGGCCGGCCAGAAGAAGTCCGTAAGCTGGAAGTGTATGTGTTCTGTTGATCTGGATAATGGTTTCAATAATTCTCTGCTTAACCTTTTCCATACCGAAAAGTTCTTCATCTAAAATACGACGAGCTTCCACTGGATCAATAGATTCAAAGTAAGAAGACTTCCACTGTACATTCAGCATCATAGAAATAGCACGCTGGGCGTGACGCCTTTCCTCCGGGCTGATGGTTGTGGCACGAGTAAGGGCAATATTTCTGTGAGCCCAGTTACGAATATTGAGAGGCAGTGTAGAACCAGCGCAAGCCACATAGTTCACCATACTCTGTGTATCTGTCAGCAGAATATCTGCTGCTTCTTTCTCTGCAATATCCAGTTTTTCATCTTCGGAAAGTTCTTCCTCTTCAGGTGGAGCTGCTTCCAGAAGTCTGCCAATAACCAGTTGCAGGAAACCATCCTCTGTGGAAAGTCTGTTCTTTCCAGTGGCATCTACCGCATGAATCTTATAGATGGCATAAACATTTGCAAATGTCTGTCCATCTGACAGGACAAGGCCAGTTACCTTTCCTGACAGGCGAACTTGTGTCTTATTATCTCCCAGCCAATCCAGCAGTTCTACAAAACGGCTATCCATGGCAAGGATCTTCTCAGTATATGTATTATCATTCTTCACGAACTGGAAGACACCCTTAGAACGTGGACGAACAAAAGAACCACTTGTGTGGTGCATCAGCTCTCCAGACAGATTTTCCACTACCATAATCGGATGCTCTGCATCTGCCACATCACTTGTGCTGTCGAACACATCAAAAGCAAGGGAGTACTCCGCATTTCTTCCCTTTTCATCTTCATAAGCACTAACGCCTGCAACAGCAGACTTGGCTTCCTTGGCAGAAACTGCTCCTGCCTTTTCCTTCTTCTCGTCGTCTTCTGTACCAAAATCAAATACCAGTGATGACATGGTCTTTCCTCCTAATGAAGGCCCTACTCAAATAGCAGGCCAATCACGCAATTCATTCTATGATTCTCTATAACATCGCCTTAAATCTCCTTCTTCTCATACAAAGGAAACTCAAGGTCTTTCCCATTGTAAAGTGCGAAAGCAATTTTTGTAAAGTACGAAAGCAATTCTTGCAAACTGAACCTTGCTTTTTATCCCCAGTCCCTCTACAATCGAGCCTTGAGCGCCTATGCAAATTCCATTTGCCAAATGGACTTGCCAGCGATACTTAAGATTACTTCCATCGGAGACCATCATGTCAGACAGACAAATTGCAAAGAAAAAACTTAAAAAATTTCTATCCTCTGATCTGGGCGTATTTTTCGGTGCCCTGATTTGTTGTGGACTTTGGGGCAGTGCCTTTCCCGCTGTAAAAATCGGCATGCAGGAGCTGGGCATCACATCAGCCATGATTCCTACCCAGATTCTTTTCGCCGGTTGCCGTTTCACCTGTGCAGGTATTGCCGTGGTCCTTATCGGCAGCATCATGCACCATAAGCCACTCTACCCAAAGAAATCTGAATTCAAAAAACTGGGTGTGCTGGCCCTTTTCCAAACTATGGGACAGTACACGCCTTACTATATCGGTATTGCCCACACCAGTGGCGTAAACACTTCCATCGTTGACTCTTTAGCTTATTTCTTTTCCATTGTGGTGGCCTGCCTTATCTTCCGCCTGGAAAAAATCACCTGGAAGAAATTTATGGGATGCGTGCTGGGATTTGCCGGGGTCATCCTGATTTCCGTGGACTGGGGCGCTTCCCTGTCCTTTAATATGTCATTCATGGGCGAGGGAATGATTCTGCTTTCAGCACTTTCCTATTCCTTCTCCTCTGTATTTGCAAAGATTTTTTCCAGAGATTCCAACCCGGTTATGCTGAGTGGCTGGCAGTTCTTCTTCGGCGGCCTGGTCATCATCGCCATCGGTCTCCTTTCCGGCGGCCATTTCAATCCATGGTCCGGCAAGGCCATCGCTATCTTCATTTACCAGGTATTCATTTCCACCTGTGCCTACACACTCTGGACCATCCTGCTGAAATACAACGACGTTTCCAAGGTTTCCATTTACGGATTCCTGAATCCAGTCTTCGGCGTTCTCCTCTCCGCCCTCTTCCTGGGTGAGAGTCAGGGCTTCCAGTTAAAATACCTGCTGGCTCTGGTGGGTATCTCCATCGGAATCTCCCTGGTTAATCTAAAGAGCAAATCCAAAACTCATGCAAATGAGATGCGTAAAGAAAATCAATAGCACTTATACGAAAAGACCCCTCCTGCACATATCGTACAGAAGGGGGCTTGATCGCTTATGGTTAGTAAGCGAGGGGGGAGCTTTTCACCACTCATTTTCCACATCACCTGGCTGCTACAGCAACAGCTCTGCAACGGTACTTCTTTGTGGGTTCTTTTTATTAACCGAAGTATCTGTTAAGAAGTCCTTCGAATGCCTTACCATGACGAGCTTCGTCACGAGCCATTTCATGAACTGTGTCATGAATTGCATCGAGGTTAAGAGCCTTAGCTCTCTTAGCAAGATCTGTCTTACCAGCTGTTGCGCCGTATTCAGCCTCTACTCTCATTTCAAGGTTCTTCTTTGTTGATGTTGTAACAACTTCACCAAGAAGTTCAGCGAACTTTGCTGCGTGTTCAGCCTCTTCGTGAGCTGCCTTTTCGTAGTACATACCAACTTCTGGGTAGCCCTCACGGTAAGCAACTCTTGCCATTGCAAGATACATACCAACTTCTGAACACTCACCTTCGAAGTTTGCACGAAGATCATTCTTAATATCTTCTGGAACATCTGATGCGATACCAACTACATGCTCTGAAGCCCAAACCTTGTTCTCTTCTTCCATCGGAACGAACTTTTCTTTAGGCTGCTTACATGTTGGGCATACCCAAGTATCTGGAAGGTCAGCAAACTTAACGCCTTCAGCTTCCTCATCATAAATGTGTCCACATACTGTACATCTGTATTTCATAAAATTACCCCTTCCTCAGCACTCCGGCTGATAAAAATATTTTCAATTAGTTTTTCATACCTCACGGTATGTTTAAAACGTGTCTTAAACTGTTGTCAAAGTTTTTACCATTTTAAAGATTAGTTGAAGCCCTCATCCTTTTGTGCGTCATACACTCCTCACAGGTTCCGTAGAAATATGCACTATAGCCGTCAATTCTACCAGGGAATCTGTTCGAAGCTTCCTGCTTAATCTTTTCTGGATCAGATACCTCTATGTCATCCACTCTGCCACACTCCGTACAAATGAAGTGATCATGCATGGACGGATTTGGATCAAAGTGAATCAACCCGTCGCCCACTTCTACCGTTCTGAGCCTACCGATATCTCTTAACTGCATCAAATTTCTGTATACAGTACCCAGACTGATATTCGGTTGCGTTTTCCGAACGTTTTCATAAATCTGATCCGCGGTCGGATGGTCTATACGCTCTTTCAGGTAGTTCCAGATGGCTTCACGTTGCTTACTGTAACGCATCATCTGCCTCCTATCCCGTTTAGAAGCCTCCCACTACCGCTCCTACGAATTTGTATTGTTATCTAAGTGATAACTATTACTATTATCTTCGAAAACCATTTATTTGTCAAGGTTTTTCTAACCTATATTGTGTTAAATTTATGGTAAATTTAACTGAAATTTCCGTGTTTTTATAGACAAATCGAACATAATTGTCTTGTGATTGACATAAATAACAGAAATTTTACACAAAGTTTTCTCAAGATCTTGCACAGACAATTCATTTGCCAGATTTTTATGAAGGTAAAAAAAAACCTGCAGTTTTTTATGAAGTAAATAAGAATACCCTGCAGAGAAATCTGCAGGGTATTGAATAATCATTATTTATTTAGAATTAATTTACTGTGCAGGCACATCCCATTTGCAACAGGGATATTACTGCTTGTTGATTTCCTTAACTTCGTCAAAAGCCTTAACGATTTCATCCGCTGGCTTTGGAGTTACTAAAGAAACAAGAACGATAAAGATGATAGATACTGTGAAGGCTGGTGCAAGTTCGTAAAGATTCCAGTGGCCACCCAGTGGACGAACCAGGAACTTCCAGATAAATACCATAGCCATACCAGATACCATACCTGCAACGGCACCATACTTATTTGCACGCTTCCAGAAGAGGGATACCAGCATCAGAGGTCCGAATACAGCACCGAAACCTGCCCAGGCAAAGGATACGATGTTGAATACAGAGCTGTTTGGATTCCAAGCAAGAATAATGCCAAGAACAGCTACAACGATGAGAGTTACACGAGCAGCAATCATTGCCTGCTTTTCGCTAAGCTTAACGCCAAATACTGTCTGAATAATATCTTCTGATACAGCAGATGAAGCAGCAATCAACTGTGAATCGGCTGTAGACATTGTTGAAGCAAGGATACCAGCAATAATCAGTCCTGCCACAAGAGCAAATACAAATCCGTGAAGGGAAATGTGATCTGCAAGCTGAACGATCAGTGTTTCTGCCTTTGATTCTGATTCTGTAAGATCAGAAAGTGTACCAACTTCTGTCATTGCACGAGCAACTACACCAAGAACTACGGCAATGGCAAGAGAGATTACTACCCAAACGGAAGCAACTCTTCTTGAAAGCTTTAACTTCTTAGGATCACTAATAGCCATGAAACGAAGAAGGATATGTGGCATACCAAAATATCCAAGTCCCCAACAGAACATTGTGATCTTGTTGAAGAGGCCATAACCTGCTTCTGTATTTCCTTCATTAATATGTGTTGCATTCATGCTAAGGAAGCCCTTAAGGCCCTGTGTATTTTGAATAACTGCATCAACACCACCGGCCTGATTGATACCATAACCAAGTACAACCAGAAGTGCGATTGACATGATAATAGACTGAATGAAGTCAGTCTTAGAAGCTGCAAGGAATCCACCTGTTGATGTATAACCAATGATGATTAATGCAGAAACAACCATAGCAAGGTTGTAATTAACATGGAAAAGTGATTCGAAGAGCTTACCACATGCTGAGAAACCAGATGCTGTATAAGGAACAAAGAAAATGATGATGGCAAGTGCGCCGATCATCAGAATTACATTTGCTTTATCGCCAAATCTCTTCTTGAAGAAATCAGGAATTGTAATGGCGTCGATGTGAGATGAGTAGTTTCTAAGACGCTTTGCTGTCAGTAACCAGTTAAGATACGTACCAACCACAAGACCAATAGCTGTCCAACCTGCGTCTGCAATACCTGAGAAATAAGCAAGACCTGGAACACCCATCAGAAGATAGGAACTCATATCAGATGCTTCTGCACTCATCGCAGTAACAAGAGGTCCAAGCTTACGTCCGCCTAAATAGAAATCGCCAACGTCATTTGTGTTCTTTGATGAGATAAAACCGATAATCAGCATGCCGAACAGATACACGACGATGGCAACAATGATGCCAACCTGTGCTGTAGTCATAAAAATCCTCCACTTATATTAATGTATATATAACCGCCCTAATATTAGCGATTTCTCTTTCATAAGTCAATTTATTTCCGTTTTCTGCATAATATTCATAATATTTGCGTGATTTATCTAAATTATGCATTCATTTTACGCAGAAATCTTCTGGGAATCCTTTTTATCATTTTTCGGCACATGGAAGTATGCAGCAATGATTCCTCCCAGGAAGAAGGGAATAATCCATGTATAAAATCTGTATAAAATAACTGCAGATATTGCAGCCACGCCAACCAAAGGTTCGAAAAGCAAACTAAAGCAATATACGAAAGTTCCCACTCCAGCAGGAACAAGCATAACGCCGCTCACTAGAAGTACCACAGACATCATGGCAAGAGTGAGCAGGATGTTCATATGGTTTGTGTAATAGAGCATAACCGCTGGCACCATATACCAGCAGATCTGCTTAATGAAACTGGAAAGGAAAACCATAATGATTTTCTTTCGGTCCCTGTAAACCAATCTGCCTTCCTGATTAAAGACTCTGATCTGTCCAGAGTATTCTTCCAGTTTTTCCGGGTGCTTCTTTAATAGAAGAGACAGAAGTTTCAAAGCCAGCTTCATCACATTCTCCGACATGGAGATTGCCATGAGAACAGCGATAACAATGAGATAGGCAAGGACAGCAAGCAGAATCCAGCCAGAATACTTAGCAACTTCCTTCTGACCTCCCAAGAGGAGAATTACAAAGGAAATCAGTCCCAGAATTCCAATGGCCATCTTCTGAACCGTGTACTGCACCAGACAAATTCCCGTGCCTCTGCCTGCATCAATACCATGACGCTTATAATAGTAGATTTGGGCAAGTCCCGTAGCCACTCCCAAAGTAAGCAAGCGGTAGAATTCACAGAAGAAGGCACAGACCACCCCACGCATAAAGGTAACCGGATATTTTTTTTCCTGGTTCTTATTCTTTTTTACAGAAGCATTTTCTTCCTCAGCACAAAAAGCTTCCTCACTTCCCCGAGTCATACGGGAATTCATATAGCCCACGGCAAATAAATTGGCCACGGCAAAAATCGCCATCAACACATTCAGCCACCATGGAATTTTTTTTATTTCACCCAGAGATTCTGTTATCGCCTGACGTTTCCAGAAAAACACTGCAACCAGCGCCAAAAGGATAATACACCAGCGAATAAGAACCTTTTTAATATTTTTCTTAATGTCCATTTTTCCAAGTCCTAAAAGTCCAAAATAAATGAGGCTGCATCAACATTTACAGCCTCACTATTTTACACTATATTCCGTAGAAATTTATGAAGTATTTATGATTTCTTTGCTACTGGCTTACTCCCAGCCTTCTTACCTGCAATTTTTGCAGTGGCCTACTTAGCTGGAGCCTTTGTAGCAGTTTTCTTGGCTGTAGTCTTTGCAGTCGCCTTCTTAGCTGGTGTTTTCTTCACAGCTGTCTTTGTTGCTGTAGACTTTGCAGTCGCCTTCTTGGCTGGAGCTTTCTTTACAGCTGTCTTCTTTTCTTCAGCCTTCTTACGCTCAGCTCTTGCTGTTTCGTCATCAATATAATCATACTTGAATACGCTGACTGACAGTGGTGGAACATGAATTGGAAGACCAAAGTCGAAACGATCTGTCTTCTCTTCCACAGCTTCAATTGGCTTCTTATTATTACGTCCAAGTCCACCATACTTCTCATCATCGGAGGAAAGAATTTCTGTGTACTTTGTCAGACATGGAACGCCAATCTTGTAGTCAACTCTTTCCACAGGAACGAAGTTGCATACGAAGAGGAGCTGATCTTTTGCAGTCTTACCACGACGTACGAAGGCAACAATACCAGAATCAGCATCATCTACCTTTGTCCACTCGAAGCCCATGGTGTCATTATCATTAAAGTAAAGAGCACTGTATTCCTGATACATATGATTCAGGTCTTTTACATATTCCTGAATGCCCTTATGTAATGGATTTTCTGTAAGTTCCCAGTCAAGACTTCTAGCCTCTGACCACTCACGCAGCTGACCAAATTCCTGACCCATGAAGAGAAGTTTCTTTCCTGGGTGACCTGCCATGAAGCCGTACGCTGTACGAAGGTTTGCAAACTTATCTCCCTCAAGTCCTGGCATCTTATTCAGCATCGAGCACTTCAGATGTACTACTTCATCATGAGAAATTACCAAAATGTAATTCTCTGCATAAGCATAGGATAAAGAAAATGTCAGTTTGTTGTGATTAAACTTTCTAAAGTATGGATCCAGCTTCATGTATTCCAGGAAGTCGTTCATCCACCCCATGTTCCACTTGAAGAGGAAACCAAGTCCCTGCATTCCAACTGGAGCTGTAACTCCTGGCCATGCTGTTGATTCTTCCGCAATCATGTAGGCACCTGGATTACGTTCTTCCATAACGGAATTAATCTTCTGAAGAAGTTCGATGGCTTCTAAGTTTTCCTTGCCACCATTCTTGTTGGCAACCCATTCGCCATCCTTCTTGCCATAGTCCAGGTAAAGCATAGAGGCTACCGCATCTACACGAAGTCCATCGATATGATACTTTTCAACCCAGAACAGTGCATTTGCCGTCAGGAAGTTGGATACCTCATTTCTGCCGTAGTCGAAAATGTATGTACCCCAGTCTGGATGCTCGCCCTTTCTTGGGTCTGCATGCTCGTAAAGTGGCATACCATCAAAACGGCCAAGGCCATGTGCGTCCTTAGGGAAATGAGCTGGTACCCAGTCAAGGATTACACCGATTCCCAGAGAGTGCATATGATCTACGAAATAAGCAAAGTCTGCCGCTTCTCCATATCGTGAAGTTGGCGCATAGTAGTTGGTTACCTGATAGCCCCAGGAACCATCAAATGGGTACTCTGCAATACCTAAGAGTTCTACATGCGTATAGCCCATATCTACCAGGTACTTACCCAGCATGTCTGCATACTCACGGTATGTATAGAATCCAAAATCGGAATCTTCCACTTTCTTTTTCCAGGAACCTAAGTGGCACTCATAAATTGACATTGGACGCTTAGTACGTTCTACGCGGTCAACCTTCTTACGCTCGTCCATCCACTTCTTATCTGTCCACTTGAGATTGCTAATATCTGTAACAACATTGGCATTGTCTGGACGAACCTGGGCCTGATTACCATATGGATCAGCCTTATAAAGAAGCTCACCGAAACGTGTGAGAATCTGGAACTTATAAACTGCACCAGGCAGTACATCTGGAATAAAAAGTTCATATACGCCAGATGCTGGATGAATCTGCATAGGATTCAGTGCGCCATCCCACATGTTGAAGTCACCAACAACAGAAACACGTCTTGCATCTGGAGCCCAGACTGCAAAGTATGTTCCCTTTACTCCATCGATTTCCATTGGGTGTGCACCCATCTTTTCATAGATGTCATAGTGGTTACCCTCAGCAAAGAGGTAGGCATCAAAATCAGTGAACTGGCCGTCGAAGGCATAGCAGTCAGCAGTTTCCACACTGGTTCCATCATAATATTCAGTTACTAAACGGTAGTTTGAACCCTTGAATTTTGGCTTTTCAAAATAAACTCCATAGAAACCATCTTCACTGATTTTTTCCATTGGAATTAATGTTTTGCCTTTTGGGCTCTTCAAAGAAACGGATGCGGAATGTGGCTTATAGCAAGTGATTACCTGGCCATCACCATAGTCATGATTACCCAGCAGATGCTTAGGTGCATTGATTTTCCCATCAATCAATTCATCGTAGAGGATCCAGTTGATCCAATTGTTTAACTTATCGTTCATTTATAACCTCCCATAATTAAAATTTGCTGCATGAAACCCCTCTCATTAGCAAATCAAAAACCTCTTATACAATAAAGTAATTATCGCACAATTGTCAGTCTTCGACAACATAATTGGACGCCTTTAAATGACAGAATAGACCCCATTTTTGCAAATTTGTTCCGCACTTTATGTCCATTTTTATGACCAGTGTCTTTATCTACTTTTACTCACTTGAATGCGCCCAAAAATTTAGTTATGATTGGTGATAGATTTTATGAAAAGAAAGCCCCGGACAACCCATTTGCATTTGGCAAATGGACTGCTCAGGGGATTTGTAGGAGTGCCCTATGGCAACAAAGAACAGCAAAGCAAAAACTAAAAAGAAGAAGGCGGATCCAGCGGTCACCGAAGCCTCCATGGCTCTGGTGAATTCCCAGATTAAGGAAGGAAAGTTTTCCCAGATTTACATCCTGACTGGTGACGAACGCTTTCTGATTCAGACCTATATGCATCGACTGGTGAATGCCATTTGTCCGGATGCTTTGAAGGCTGGTGCCAATAATATGAATTTTTCCCGCTATCAGGGGGACAATGTGGATGTGCAGGCCATCGCCAGTGACATCCAGACTCTGCCTTTCCTGTCACCTCAGAGACTGACGCTGGTGGAGGGAAGCGGCTTACTTGGCGGTGCCAACGAGATTCTGGAGAAGGCATTGAAGTCCATGCCCGAGGAGAATGTGGTAATTTTCGTGGAAAGCTCTGTGCTGAAAACCACCAAGCTCTACAAGACCATTATGGAAAAGGGTTCTTTTCTGGAGTTCACAAAGCCTAAGGAGACGGATATCCAGAACTTCATTGTGCGTTCCCTCTATTCCAGCGTGAACGGAACTACTGGGGAGAAGATTACCTTCCAGATTGAAAATGGCGTACCTGAACTTTTCCGTAGTCTGGTGGGAAATGATCTTGCCACTCTGCAGACAGAAGCGGAAAAAGTGAAGTCTTATTGTTTTGAGAAAAAGACCATTACAAAGGAAGACATCTCCCAACTGATCACAAAGCCTTTAGAGGATCAGATTTTCAAGATGTGCGACGCCATCGGTACTGGGGACGGAAAGACGGTAGCCCGGCTCTATCACGATTTGCTAATGATGCATAGGACTGCCGAAGATATTTTTCCAATTGTGGAGCGCCATTACATGATCCTGATGCAGGTCAGTGCAGGTCTGGCAGCCCATATGACTTCTTCCGAAATTGCAAGAAATGTGGGCATCAATCCATATTTCCTGTCCAATTATGTGGATCAGTCCCGCCTCTACACCCATAAGGAACTGGTTCAGATTGCTGACAAGTGTATGGCTTATGAATATAAGTACAAGAACGGAATGACAACTGCCCAGTACGCCCTGGAGCAGCTGATTATGAAACTCTTGGAAAAGAAGAGACAGGTGAATTACTAAAAGAAAGACAGCTTATTTATTAGAAATAAGACAGGTTTTTTAAAAAAAGACGGGGACGAATGAATCTAATCAATCGCCACCGTCTAAGGTAACTTGGCCTTGGGCCACTTAAGCATGACCTCCTGGTAGAGCAAATGCAAGGCACCATAGGGGATGCTGTCACCTAAAATATTTATTTTTAATCCTTCTAATGATTTGTCACTCATGACTTGGCCCCCTTTTTATTCCTGTACTCCCTTGGCGAGCAACCGCACTTGGTGTGGAAGGCCTTGGAAAAATATAGGGAGTTCTCAAATCCTACAGAATTTGCAATGGTCTGCACGGGATATTCTGTCTGTTTCAGCATGTGCTTTGCCTGGCGGATTCGGTAGTCGGACAAATAGTCCTTGGGAGAAATACCCAGGCCCTGCATGAAGACTCGAAAAAGCTGGGAACGGGACAAGCCCACAAAATCAGCAATGTCCTGCACCTTAATAGAGCTGGAATAGTTTGCCGTAATAAAATCTACACTCTTCTGGATATAAGCAGCAGTCTGATCACCCTCATTTTTCCTCTTGGCATTTTCCATAAGCAGGGCGAAGAATTCGTAAAGGCGGCCGGTCATCTGCACCTGATTTCTAAAGTCATTTCCACGAACTTCATAAATAGAAAGCAGTTTTTCATATACTTCCTGTCCATAAGACAGATCTTTTAAATAAGGACTTTCCTGTGAAAAATCAGTAGCCTGCAAAATGAGTTTTGCATCACTTCCCGTGAAGCCAACCCAGGCATATTCCCAAGGGTCTTTTTCATCTGCCTGATAGGTCACGATGGACTTGGGATAGACAAGGAAGCAGTCTCCGGCCGACAGTTCTACCCACTGGCCGTTTACCTCATATCTACCTTTCCCCTTTGCAACGTAATGGATTAAATAGTGATCTCGAACACCAGGTCCCCATTGATATCCTGGATGACACTTCTCATGTCCAACATTACTGACAGAAAGAGACACCAACTCTTTTTCCACCACGATATAGGAGTTTTTGAAATTATCCATATGATTCCTCTTTAGATTGACAGTCTGTCACACTTGATTTGCATTTTTATCAACTATATTAGGATTATAATTTCGTCCGGCAATTCATGCAACATTTTTACATATTTATTCACCTTTTTTGCCTATACATTTTTTTAGCCTATCGTTACAATGGAGACAGTTGAAAATGAAATGCAAATAGAAAATGCCCTGCAGACTAGCCAAAACCGAACACTGCCGAACAATTTCATTTTGCATATGTAAGAAAATTTCATGGAGGTAACAATTATGGCAATTCTTGTAACTGGTGGTGCTGGATTTATTGGAAGCCACACATGTGTTGAGCTTCTCGACGCAGGCTATGACGTAGTCGTATATGACAATCTTTACAATGCTTCAGAAAAGTCTCTGGAACGTGTAAAGGAACTGACAGGTAAGGAAGTTACTTTCGTTAAGGGCGACATCCTTGATCCTGTAATGCTGGAAAAGGTATTCACAGAAAATAAGATTGAATCCGTCATTCACTTTGCTGGTCTTAAGGCTGTTGGCGAATCTGTTGCTAAGCCTTGGGAATACTACAACAACAATATCGCAGGAACACTCACTCTTGTTGATGCCATGAGAAAGCACGGATGCAAGAACATCATCTTCTCTTCATCAGCAACTGTTTACGGCGATCCTGCTGAAATTCCTATCACAGAAAACTGCCCTAAGGGTCAGTGCACAAATCCTTATGGATGGACAAAGTCTATGCTTGAGCAGATTCTTTCAGACATCCAGAAGGCTGACAATGAGTGGAATGTAATTCTTCTCAGATACTTCAACCCAATCGGTGCTCATCCATCCGGACGTATGGGCGAAAACCCTAACGGCATTCCTAACAACCTCATGCCTTACATCACACAGGTTGCTGTTGGTAAGCTCAAGGAACTTGGCGTATTCGGTAACGACTACGACACACCAGATGGAACAGGCGTTCGTGACTACATCCACGTAGTTGACCTTGCAAAGGGACATGTTGCAGCTCTCTCAAAGATTCAGGAAAATCCTGGCCTTAAGATCTACAACCTGGGAACAGGCCACGGTTATTCCGTGCTTGATATCGTTACAAACTTCGAAAAAGCCAACGGCATCAAGATTCCTTATTCAATCAAGCCACGTCGTGCAGGTGATATCGCAACTTGCTACTGCGATCCAGCACTTGCAAAGACTGAGATGGGTTGGGAAGCACAGTACGGTATCGAAGAGATGTGCCGTGATTCTTGGAACTGGCAGAAGAACAATCCTAACGGATATGAAGACTAAGACATTATCTACCTCACTGATTACGCACAAAAGCCGCCGGTATGCAAATGAAATGCATGCCGACGGCTTTTATTTTGCAAATGGACTGGACAGTGAAACTACTTGTTTCTGGCAATTTCATTTGCCAATATTTGTTTGAATTTAAGAGTTCGGGTCTGTCACTGTCAGATTCTTCACCCATCTCTCCTTGGTCAGCCAGATTGCAAAGCTAATCAGTTTTAATACATCGAACAATTTCATAATGAAATACATAGGCACAGGACCAAGGTCAGTACAGAGAGCCAGGAAGAACATGGTTGGCACCATGCCTACAATCGTAATTCCTGCATCACAAACCAGGCCCATGAGGATATCACCACCTGCACGGGAAATGGATTGCTGTACGTTTTCATAAACCCAGACCACCATAAATAGAGCAAGCATCATAACCATTCTGCGACTGATAGCAATGGCAGCTGCACTTAAGTTTACGAATACAACTGGCACCAGAAGAGATGTCAGAGCTCCAAAACCTGTCATAAATATTCCGAAGAAAACGGCAGCTGTAAGCAACCAGTTTTTCTTAACTTTTGCTTCTTCCAGATTACCTGCACCCAACTCTTTTCCCAAGATTACACCTGTAGCTGTATTGATACCTTCAAATGCTACAAAGAAGAGGTTGGCAATGGTGAAGGAGGAAGCCATACCCGATACAACGTCTGCACCACCACGTGTATTGTAAAGTGCAACCGTGATGGAATCTGAAATTGCCCAGGTCATATCCCCAAAGATGATGATGACGCTCTTCTTGAGGATGCGCTTGAAGATTTCCCCATTAATCTTGAATAAACGAGGAAGTCTTATAAAGAATGGATACTTCTTCTTGTAATAAATGAAGAGGAAGGCTGTCATTTCTGAGAGACGTGCAACAACCGTTGCAATGGCCGCACCTCTTACGCCAAGTTTTGGTGCACCTAAATGTCCATAAATCAGAATCCAGTTAAGCACCGTATTAATCACTGTTGCACCAACAGAGATGTAAAGTGGCATCTTAACCTGTCCAATCTCTCGCATAGAGGAGGAGATAACCATGGAAATCAGCATTGGAAGTCCCATAAAGCCCAGGATTTTCATATACTGCACAGCATAAGTCAAAATCTCATTTGCATCTGCGTTGCCAATGACCATAAAGTGCAGGATGTATTCTGGCATTACCCAGGAACAAAGCAAATAGAGAATCATGGCGATGCCACCTAAGGTAAGCTTGAAACGGAAGGCCTGCTTCATGCCTTCTTTGTCATTGGCGCCGTAGAACTGGGACATGAAAATACCGCCCGACACTGTGATGGAACCCACGAATACCGTAAATACAAAGACAATCTGTCCCACAATATTTACGCCAGACATTGGGACGTCACCCAGTCCGGAAACCATGAAATTGTCGATCAGGGAAACCATACCCTGAATTAACTGCTGTAACATAACAGGCATAGCTATGAAGAATACCTGCTTATAAAAGGAGGAAGGACCGAAGTACTTCTCCTTGAAAGTTCTTGTTTCTACCATAATAAAGCCTCTTAAAAACTCGACACCGCTCTACTTTGAGCCGCATCGTCTCAATTACAAATACAAAGAAAAGAGTCTACTCACTTTCGAAAGCAGACCCGAATTACCAAAATCATATCAATCCCTGGCAATACCTATTGCCAGGCTGACTTGTATCCTAGAACTTAATTACCTTTGGTGCTTCTGTAAATGAACTGATTGTTGCCGTCGCATCTTCAAAATAAAGAACCTCAGTATTATCGTCCTCAGCGGAGTACATCTTCGCTACATCCGGATACTGATCCAGCATATGCTGCTTTGCTTCAATTCTCTCGTCGCACACGAGCTTACCCGCAAGGCGAATCCACTTGCCTTGGTTGAAGGCGCAGAGCTCTGCCTTTGGATTGGCCTGAATCTGCTTTGAAACTTCCTTGACCTTACCAGTCTGGATGTAAAGCTTGCCATCAAAAATATCGATGGTGCCAAAAGGACGTACTCTTGGCTGGTCACCTTCTACTGTTGCAAGATAATAAATGCCTGCTTTCTTTAAAAAATCATGTACTTCCTTCATTGGCATCACCTCCATCTTTTGAAAAATTTAATTACTTGAATTTTAATTTACTTATAACTTATCTTCTGTCAAAAGTTTGATATTTTTGCTAAATTCATTTGCTGAAATATTAACTCCTAAAGAAATGGCTGGCTTCACAGTCTCCAACTTACGCCACAATTCCCAGCGCCAAAGCAATTAACCACAAAACCAGAAAATGCACTGGATAAAATGCATAGAATACATATTTTAAATTCAGACCACGCTTGCCGTTATATTGGGACACCGGCCAAACCACAAGAAAGGCACAGGCCTCCAAAATGGAAGAAAGCAGTAAAGCAAGACAAGTCAGGAAAATGCCATTCAATCCCTTATCCTTATAAAGGTACATAACAATAATAGCCAGAACTCCCACCATTCCATAATCCGTTTTCAGGAACCAGGCAAGAGCCATGCCTAGAAAGGCTGCCAGAAATCCGTACAGATAAATCAGCCCCTTAGGAAGATCCAATTTCTTTATCTTATCCAAAAGGATTATGGTGAAGAGTCCCACTGCCAGCGTGAAGAACACATTCTGGTAGTCGAAATTAATAATCTGACCCTTCTTAATATCAGCCAGTTTCATGCCATAATGAAAGCCCAATCCCAGGTCAAATGGGATTTCCGAGATTCCAGCAAAAAGAACCAGGCGGAATAAATATTTCCACTTATTTCTGGTATGCTCAAATCCCTGCACTAAAAGAAAAATGAATATAGGGAAAGCCAGTCGTCCCATGCCACGCAGGATTAAATCCAAAATAATCAGAGATTTAGGACCAGTGCTCTGAGTCAGATCGAATGACATGCCCCGATAAACAATATAGCGTTCCAGAAGAACAGAGGTGGCATGATCGATAAACATAGAAATCATGGCAATGATTTTCAAAGTACTGCCGGAAAGCCCCGGGCTTTTCATCTGCTCACTATCTACCAGCTTTTCTTCCATCCAATTCATTCTCCCTTATCGTTAACGTTCCCTTATTTATTATGCCATGCAGACAAGAATTTTACTATATATTCTTTACTTTGCTTTCTTTACTATATTTTCCTTCATTTCGTTTTCTTCATCTACCTACTTGGCAATCTCATCAATTGCCTTCAGCTCATCCTCTGTAAATGCTGTATTCTCAAGGGCCTTCAGATTATCCAGAATCTGAGATGGACGAGAGGCACCAATTAAGACGCTGGTCGCAACGCCATCTCTTAAGATCCAGGCAAGAGCCATCTCTGCAAGGGTCTGACCACGGTCTGCAGCAATCTCATTTAAACGACGGATTTGCTCGATTCTCTCTTCGGTCAGCTCTGACTCCTTCAGATATCTACCGTCTTTTTTCACACGGCTGTCTTCTGGAATGCCATGCAGATAGCGGTCTGAAAGCTGGCCCTGTGCCAGTGGCGAGAAGCAGATCAGTCCCTTCTGCTGCTTTACCACTTCTTCCTTGAGACCATTCTTTTCAATGGTGCGGTCAAAGATGTTATATCTGTTCTGATTAATTACAAATGGTACATGTATTTCTTCCAGGATGGACGTCGCTTTTGCAAGGGTTGGTCCGTCATAGTTTGACAGGCCTACATAAAGAGCCTTTCCGGAGCGGACAATCTGTTCCAGAGCTCCCATGGTCTCTTCCAGCGGAGTATCCGGATCCATACGATGATGATAGAAAATATCTACATAATCCAGATTCATTCTTTTCAGTGACTGGTCCAGGCTGGCAATCAGATACTTGCGGCTACCATGATCCCCATAAGGTCCTGGCCACATATCGTATCCCGCCTTTGTAGAAATAATCATCTCATCTCGGTAAGGCATAAAATGCTCTTTCATCAGTTTTCCGAAATTACTCTCTGCACTGCCATACTTTGGACCATAATTGTTGGCCAGATCAAAGTGGGTAATTCCATTGTCAAAAGCCGTAAAGCCCATTTGCTCCATGTTGGAATAGACGCCGGTGTCGCCAAAGTTATGCCAAAATCCTAAAGAGACTGCTGGTAAAAGCAGACCGCTCTTTCCGCAGCGATTATATGTCATATGTTCATATCGATTTTCACTTGCCTGATACATAAAATCCTCCTCACAAATCATTAGAATTCATATTAGTATTCTAGCAATTCAATGAGGAGGATTCTTATCGAAATATATTCTTTTTTATTGAAATTTATCCACTTGCTCCATGGAAATGGGATGCTCTCTGTCAACATTCCATTTCCATCGGCCTTCATAAGCAATTTTTATAATGTCATCAATCCAAGGGAATTTCTGAAAAATTATTTTAAAAGTACCTTGAATAAAATCACGTCCTTTCAAAACACAGCGAGTTGCCTCTTTGCATCAATACCAATCTTAATCGACCAACTTAAATCCAACTTAAAGTTATATGACTAATCTGTCACTTTAAAAGTCACCCAGGTGACCTCTCCCTTTGTTATAGTTGTAATCAGAAAGAACGAAAGTTAACGGAGTAATTCCTGCAAATGGTATTCGCTAGGATTTCTTTTGCCTACAAATTTTGAAGATACAAACTAAAGTTAAGAATTGACGAATAATTAAAGTGAATTATTTCTAGGGGAGATTTCAAATGGAAATTTTAAAAGTAGAAAATGTTTCAAAAATTTATGGATCTGGCGATACAGAAGTGAAGGCATTGAACGACGTTTCCTTCTCCGTGGAGAAAGGTGAGTTCGTTTCCATCATTGGTCCTTCCGGTTCTGGTAAGTCCACTCTTCTTCATATCCTGGGCGGTGTTGACTGTCCAACTTCTGGCAAGGTCTTTATTGACGGCACAGACATTTACTCACTTAGTGAGGACAAACTGGCAATCTTCCGTCGCAGACAAATTGGACTTGTTTATCAGTTCTACAATCTCATGCCTGTTCTCAACATCGATGAAAACATCGCACTTCCACATCTGCTTGATGGACGTGCCCTGGACAAGGAACGTCTGGACCAGGTTGTTGAACATCTGGGGCTGACGAACCGCCGCCACAATCTTCCTTCTCAGCTGTCCGGCGGACAGCAGCAGCGCGTCTCCATTGGTCGCGCTCTCTACAGCCATCCAGCAATCCTTCTGGCCGATGAGCCAACTGGAAATCTGGACCGCAAGACCGGTAAGGAAATTGTGGAAATTCTCAAGGAATCCAACAAGAATGCCAATCAGACACTGATACTTATCACCCACGATGAGGGGCTTGCTATGCAGGCAGACCGCGTCATCTCCATAGAAGATGGAAAGATTGTAAAGAATGAGAAGGTTAGAAATCTTGTTTAGTGCAAATGAACTGCACGAACAATCTCATTTACAAAGTGAGTAAATATTTACAGGGGAAACTATGAACAATAAAAAAATTATCTTCCAGGTTACTGGAACTTACATGAAAGAGAATAAGGAGAGAACCTTCATCACATTACTTGGAATTCTGGTCATGGTCGTGCTGATGACTGCTGTTTTTATCGGTAAGGATACAGCTTTAGATTTTATGACACGCGCCGCCATCTCCGATTCAGGATCATGGCACGGCTCGGTCTATGACCTGGATGCAAGCGAGGTAAAGGATATTTCTGGACTTGATTCCATCGAACAGACAGAAATTTCCCGCCCTCTTGGATATACAGATTTCCCACAGTCTGGAAAACCTGAGATGACACCAATGCTGGAACTAAAAGGTTACTCTGGTGATCTTTTTGACTGGATGAATATTAAGGTTACAGAAGGCAGACTTCCTGAGAACGATCAGGAAATAATTATCAGCCAGCGCGCCATCGATGATGGTGCTGACATCAAGGTTGGTGACACGATTGAAGTTGATGCTTACGAAAGATACATTCATGCATTCCTGACTGAGGAAGAAGAAAAAAAGATAAACTCAGGAAGCAATCCAGAAGACGTCGGACAAATTATTTTCGGTAATAGTTTGACGGTCACCCACGGCGACACCGTAAAGGTTCCTGCCCATTTTGCATACTGGCCAGAAAATTCTGACTTTGAAGAAATCCATAAATCCACTGGCGTAAAGGGAACTTATACCATCGTTGGAATTATGGAAATGCCTTTCTACGAGGAAAGTGACCAGGGTGGCTATGCGGCACTCACAAGAACAGAAGGAACTGCTAGCTTCCTTGCTGATGCTGAAAAGAATACTGGCACAGAGACTACTGGCTCTGTAAGACTAACTACTGACTCTACAGGACAAACTACTAGCACGGGTACTGAGGCAGAACTCGTAAACCTCGTCTTCAGACTTAACCTAAAATCTCACGATGACTACAACGCGCGTATTTATCAAATTCTCTATAATCACATGACACCTGAAACCAAAAAGGCACTCACTGATCAAGGCTCATCCTATCAAATGCCGGACGGCTCCTATCTGCCAATCGACAATTCCAGATTTGAAACAAATGACATCCTTTTGGCCGTATCTTCCAGGGGAAAAGACGACACCTTTAATCTCATGATGACTTTCTTCCAGGGATTTTTCATTATCCTGATTATTGCTGCATCTCTGGTGCTGATTTACAACGTCTTCGCCATTTCCTTTAAAGAGCGCAGCCGCTACCTGGGCATGCTCTCTTCCGTTGGCGCCACACGCAGCCAGAAGAAATGGAGTGTTTATTATGAAGTCTTCGTATTACTGGCTATGGCAATCCCATTTGGCATAATTCTGGGACTCCTTGTTGTAAAAGGCGTCATGGGACTTCTCTATCCACATTTTTCAAGTCTCATGAACGCGATTTCGACAAATGTGATTGCTGGAAAATCTGTTGACATCGGTTACAAGCTGGTTATAACCCCTGCTAATATCCTATTCATTATTCTCTTCTCCGCTCTGGCTGTCTGGGTATCCGCATGGATTCCAGCGCTGAAAATCAGCAAGATTCCACCTGTGGAATCCATTCGTGGAAATGAGTTTGCCGAAGTTTCATACAGCCGCAAGTCGCGTAAGCACGGCAAAATTTCCTCTGTAAATATAAATAATGTCCATAAGCAAAAAGTCTACAAGACCTGCCTGGGTCTCATGAAGAAGGCACAGACCACCCGTCTTCTTTCTCTGGTCAATGTGAAGAGAAGCCGCCGTACAACGCGCGGTATTGTAAGATCTATTGTTGCCTTCCTGGTTCTCTCACTGATTACTGTTTTTGCCTCTAAAGCCTTTCTCGATCTGGTTAAAAGTAAGACCCTTGACGACGAGGCAGTTCTTTCTTCAGATCTGCTAGATTACGATTATGCATTTATGATGTCTGAAGATGATTTGTACGAAGAAGGTAAAAAGATTTTGGCCGACTCTGGTGACGTTTCATCCTCCTTCGAAATAGTCATGGAATACTACGCATGCGGGATTCCTGCCGACGAATTGACTGATGAGTACAAAGCTCGTCTGGAAGAAGTAGTTGCTGCATCTTTCCCTGCAGGCATTCCTGATGAAATTCGTAAGACGGTATTAAACGCAAGTGATCCTTTTTCTTGCCAGGCTGGTGGTTTCTTCGTCCTGCCTGATACAGATTTTGAGAAGGTAGCCAAGAATGCTGTTTCTGAGAATGCAGGTAGTCTCCCTAGAGTCCTTGTTATGGATAATGTAAATCTCACAACGGACGACTATAAATTTGATGGTTACAAAGGCGTGCAGTCTGTAAAACCAGATTACAAATTTAATAAGGTTCATAATCCACTGAACCTGAAGTCTGGTGATAACCTGACACTTGCCACCACCTGCTATGATGAAAAAACAGAAGAAACATACAATAGCAGCTACAATACCATTTTCGCTGGTTATGTTAGCAATGACGACCTGAAGGACTATGTAAAATATAACTCTGGCACAATCTGGATGGTGATTTCTGCAAGCGATTACCAAGAAATGAAAATGCAATGCCCTGACTCGGTCATGGGCATGACTAACAAAATTGTACTTTTCAACTCAGATAGCAAAACTCTGGTCAGCCAGATGAAATCCATTACAGATGAATGGGGCAACAGCGGAATCTTCGATCCAGGCGCCAAACTGGACATGACTTCCTTCTTCCTTGCCATTACAAAGATGATTGAAATCATTGCCATAAGCTTCACCCTTCTGATTACCATCATCAGCCTGCTCAACCTCTACAATTCCGTCATGGGCCGCGCCCTTTCCCGCCATCAGGAAATGTTCGTCCTGGCCATGAACGGTATGACAAGAAAGCAGAAAAACAGAATGCTCCTCCTGGAAAACGTCCGCCTCCTGGCCCGCGCTTACCTCCTCTCTGGTCTGATTCTGGTCCCATTTGTCCTCCTGATGCGAAGCATCATGAACCAGCGCTTCGGCCACATGAATTATAGTTTGCCACTTTGGATTATTGCCCTTACAATAGGAGTTAGCATGTTAGGACTTACTATCTTCACTCTCATTAGTTACAGGGGACATAAGAGTGACGCAGAACTGGTAGCTCAGGTCCGCACAGAGATGGTGTAAAATTGATACTTTGTGGAGGGGAGAACATGAAAGTATTTTTAGTCGAAGACGATCCAATCATCATTGAAGGACTTGGCATCGCCTTGAAACAAGAAGGATATGAAGTAGAAATTGCGTCGACCGTAAACGACGCGCTCAAAATAGTAGAACAAGAGTCAGACTTCGCGGTTTGCCTTCTTGACCTTATGTTGCCTGACGGCGATGGCTACCAGATTCTTCGTGCCATCCGCCAAAAATCTCAGGTTCCCGTCATTTTCTTAACCGCCTGCGACGACGAAATTCATACCGTCCTAGGTTTCGAACAGGGCTGCGACGACTATATCGCAAAGCCTTTCCGCATCAGAGAACTCTTGGTAAGAATGAAAGCCGTGATTAGAAGAAGTAATGCCAGTGCAAGTGGAATTGTCGTAGCAAATGGAACTATAACGGCATCCAATTCAGCCGATAAAGTGACTGACACTTCAAGAAGTGCTTCTTCACAGAGTTCATCTCCCGTCATCAATGACGATATTCAAGTTGGCCAAAACCACGTTAATATCACTACCGGAAAAGTCTACCGTGGCCAGGAAGAAATCTTCTTATCTGCCGTGGAATATCGCCTGCTTCTTGTCTTCATTAAAAACCGAGGAAAAGACCTGTCTCGTCAGCAGATTCTGACGGATATGTGGGATGCTTCCGGAGAATTTGTAAACGACAATACTCTCACAGTCTATGTGAAACGACTTCGTAATAAGTTGGAAAGGCAAGATAATGCCTCAGTCATTACTACTATACGTGGTATTGGATATCGTATGGATTAGTTGCGAGAGGAAGAACATGAAATATAAAATTATCACAATTGCAATCGCAGTGGTTCTGTCTGCTCTGATTCGAGACCCCATCTGGATCTGCGTCATTCTCGCAGGCTGTCTCATCTACTATCTGGTGATTGATGTCATCGAATCAAAGAAATGTGAGAAACAAATCAGGGAACTGACTGATTACATGACGCGTGTGCAGGATTTATCAGAACTGCCTGCCATGCAGGAAATTCAAGAAGGTTCTCTCGGTATTTTACAGAGCGAGCTTTACAAGGTCATCACAATTCTCAAGGAAGAATATGCTTCCGAGCATAAGCAGAAAAAATATATATCCGATATGATGTCAGACATCTCACATCAGTTCAAGACACCGCTGACGGCCATTCAGATTATGACTGATCTCATGATGGCGCCTGAACTCTCCGACCAGGACCGTCTCAAATATGTTGCAAATATAGAAAGCCAAGTCAATCGCATGACCTGGCTCATCCGCAACCTGCTTACACTTTCCCAACTGGAAGCCGGTGTACTTCCACTGAAGTCTGAGGACATCAGCCTTGCAGGTATGATGCAGGAAATATCTACTTCTCTATCCGTCATGGCTGATGCAGCAGACGTGAAATTATCTATGCAGGTTCCGGAGCAAATCCATTTGACAGGCGATTCACACTGGCTCCGCGAGTCCTTCACTAATATCATTAAGAATGCCATAGAGCACACACCTGCTGGTGGCAAAGTGGAAGTCACTGCCAGCCAGAATAACATTTCCACAGAAGTTAAAATCGAGGATAACGGCAAGGGAATTCCGAAGGAACATTTGCCACATATTTTCGAACGCTTCTACAAGGCAGGAAATGCCTCCCCAAACAGCGTGGGCATTGGCCTTGCCATGGCAAAACAGATCATCAATAACCATGACGGAAAGATTGATGTAGAAAGTGAAGAGAAAAAAGGGACCTGTATGAAGGTGACTTTGTATCGATAGTTAAATTTTATAACGCGGCATTTCCTATACCCTTTAGGGTATAATTTTGTATTAAGCCATTGAAATTATACCTTAAAGGGTATAATATGTGTTTATGAATACAATTGCAAAATACATTAAACAGGAAAGAAAAAAACTCGGTATGACCCAGGAAGACTTCGCACTCAGGTCCGGTCTTGGTTTACGATTTGTCAGAGACCTTGAACAGGGAAAGGAGACTGTTCGAATGGATAAAGTAAATCAAGCACTTGCCATGTTCGGAATGGAAGCGATACCTGGAAAGAAAGAATATAAGGAGAACATGGATGGAAATATTTCGTAGTGCTTCTGTATATGTATCTGACCAAAAAGCCGGTTACATCTTGGAAACCGGCGAAGGATATATTTTCAAATATGATGAAGAATATTTAAGTAAAACGGAAGCCCTTCCCGTCAGTATTACGATGCCATTACAGGAAGAAGAGTATCGCTCTAATGTACTTTTCCCTTTTTTTGATGGACTTATCCCTGAGGGTTGGCTCCTTGGTCTCGTAAGTAGAAATTGGAAATTAAATAGCTCTAACCGTTTTGGATTACTACTTAATTCCTAGAATAAATCATACTCCGGTCTTCTATCTCTAAAAACTCCCCAACTCATGCGGTACTCCCGAACTTCATCCAGGTCAAATGTCTTAATCAGGATTTCCTCCTGATCACGGGATGCAGACGCATCCTCTGTGATTTCACCGATACCGTCTGTGATAAAGGATGAACCATAGAAACGAAGGGCTGACTTCTGTCCACCATTTGCTTCGCTTGGTTCTACTTCTTCCAGACCAATTCTATTTGCTGCCATAACCGGCATAAGGTTAGAACCAGCGTGGCCCTGCATACAACGTCTCCAATGTGGCATGCTATCTGATTCCAGAATTGGTTCAGAACCAATGGCTGTTGGATAGAGAAGTATTTCTGCACCAGCTACTGCCATGGCACGAGCTGGCTCTGGGAACCACTGATCCCAGCAAATACCAACGCCGACTTTTCCATAAGCTGTGTCCCAAACCTTGTAGCCTGTGTTGCCAGGTGTGAAATAAAATTTCTCCTGATAGAAATGATCATCCGGAATATGTGTCTTTCTATAAACGCCAAGCACTTCGCCGTCTGCATCAATCATGGCGATGGAATTGTAAAGCACATTACCATCCTTCTCGTAGAAGCTGATTGGCATAACCACATGCAGTTCCTTGCAGACTGCTTTAAAATGCTGCACAGCCTTGTTCTCATCAAGAGTCTCTGCGAAAGCATAATATTCATACTGTCTTTCCTGACAGAAATACTGACGTTCAAAAAGCTCTGGCAGAAGAATTACATTGGCACCCTTGGCCGCTGCTTCTCTGACCATTTTGTCAGCATGCGCAATATTCTCTTCTGGCACTTTCGTCATAGCCATCTGAATGGCTGCGAGTGTTACTTTTCTCATGGAAGTTCTCCTATATCACTTTCCTAATTCATCCGCACATATCAAATCTTACTGATTCCAACTACCTATAAATCTCATGACATTTTTCCTGCAAATGAGATACTATCCCTTCACATTCCAATCATCATCTTCGTCGAACTCTTCTTCCTCTTCCGGCTCTTCATCCACCAGGATTCTCATAGGAACCTGCTGCGTGATGCAATGGATATTGCCACCGCCCACAATGATAGAACGCGCCTGAATTCCCTTAACTTTTCTTGTTGGGAAGAGTTCTGTCAAAATCTCTATTGCGACCTTATCATTCTCGTCACCAAACTGAGGAACCAGTACAACATCATTTGCAATATAGAAATTCACATAACTTGCGGCGAGTCTCTCACCCACCTCACGTTGGTCTTCACCAGGCGCTGCCTCAAGTCCTGCCAATTCTCTTTCCGTGATGGTGACAGGCACCTTCGGAATTGGAAGCTTGTGAACCTTGATTTTTCTGCCCTTTGCATCCACTTCATTCTCCAGGACTTCCAGGTTACAACGACTCATCTCGTACTGAGGATCTGACTCATCCTCCGTCCAGGCAAGTACTGCCTCGCCCGGTGCCGTGAAAGCAAAGACATTATCTACATGTTCATCTGTCTCATCGTTGAAAATACCATGTGGCAGCCAGATGACCTTTTCCACGCCTAACGTTTTCTTCAGTCTCTCTTCAATCTGCTCCTTGGTCATGTCCGGATTGCGTCCCTTGGAAAGGAGACATGCCTCAGTTACCACGCAAGTACCTTCGCCGTCCACATGAATGGATCCGCCTTCCAGCACAAAATCACGCTGGTCATAAACATTTGCAGAAAGCGTGTTTGCCACTTCCCTTGCAAATGCGTTGTCCGCCTGCCACTCGGCATATAAACCGTTGTAGATACCACCCCAGGCGTTGAACTGCCAGTCGATTCCTCTCAATTCACCCTCTTCATTTCGAACAAAAGTAGGACCAATATCACGAGCCCAAGAGTCGTCAGAATCGATGGCAAAGGCGTAAAGATTCTGCACGATATAATGAAAAGCCGTGCGTCCCTGCATGCCATAATTGTCATGCACCCTCTCCATCTTCTTTTCAATGACCTGACTGAGCCTCTGATTCATTTCCTCGAAGTCTTCAGGCTTCGCAACCATATAGACCTTCTCGCTGAGAGCCAGATTCATTGCAATTTTCACAAAAGTCTCCTGAGCATCTCTGCCACCGTAAGGCCAAGAGCCTGGGCGAACAGGCCAGATCAGGATTGTTCCTTCGTGAGGTTCAAACTCAGCAGGCATATGAAAGCCATCATCAGCAGGAAATGTGTTAAATACTTTTTGCATTAAGATAATCTTCCTTTGAAATCTTCGTATGTAAATTCCTTAATCAATCTGCATTCGCCATCCTCATCCATGGCATAGATGGAAGGCAGGGCAATTCCGTTAAATGTATTGTTCTTGACCATGGAATAAATGGCCATATCTTCAAAATAAAGTCTGTCGCCAGGCTTAACTTCTGTATCAAAAGAGTAGTCGCCAATCACATCACCCGCAAGACAAGTGCAGGATGAAAGCCTGTAGGTATACTTCTTCTCTCCAGCTTCCCCGCTATCCTTCAGTGGTGGACGATAAGGCATCTCCAGCACATCCGGCATATGGCAGGATGGTGAAGTATCCAGAAGGAGAATGGTCATCCCATTTTCCACCGTATCCAGAACCGTGGTAACAAGGTAGCCTGCGTTGAGAGCAATGGCCTCCCCCGGTTCCAGATATACCTCCACGTCGTAAGTTTCCTTGATGTGCTTGACTAATTGAATCAACTTCTCCCTGTCATAATCCTTTCGGGAAATGTGATGTCCGCCGCCAAGATTCATCCACTTGATCTGTGGAAGCGTCATGTACTTTCCAAACTTCTCTTCCACAGCTGCAAGGGTCGTTTCCAGGTCGTCGGAATTCTGCTCACAAAGAGTGTGCACATGGAAGCCTTCCACCAACTTAAATTCTTCCGGATACTGCTCCAGTCCCTTTTCGAAATTAGCCAGGGTAATTCCCATACGAGAGTTTGGCGCACAAGGATCATAAATGGCATGTCCGTCCTGGGTTGAGCACTCAGGATTGAGACGGAGGCCGATTCCGCTTGGCACCTGCTTTTCTACCTGCTCGCCACTCGCGCCCGGCTCTGCAGCACAAGATTCCCCTGCCTGCTCACCAGCAAGTTTTTCGCCCGGGCGTCCCTGACGCAATTTCATAATCTTCCCAGCAAACATATGCAACTGAGAAAAAGAATTGAGAATCATATGGTCACAAAGACCCACGATTTCTTCCAGCTCAGACTCCTTATAGGCAGGTGAGAAAATGTGATTTTCTTTTCCCATCTCTTCCGCTCCCAGTTTTGCCTCATAAAGAGAAGACGCAGTGCATCCATCTAAATACCGGGCAATCAAAGGATACTCACAGAAGTTGGAGAAAGCCTTCTGGGCAAGAAGAATCCTGCAGCCAGCTTTCTCTTTCACATCTTTCAGAATCTCTAAATTTTCTTTTAACTTTCCTTCGTCGATGATGTAGGAAGGGGTTGGTACTTGGTGTAATTTCAAAGTTCGAACTCCTTTGGCAATTCCATTTGCCTGTCTGCTTCTAAATCGAAACACTTAATCAAAATTATTATTAGTCTACCAGAACTGGATTCTCTTCCACCTTCCAAGGCAGGCCGTACTTGTTGAGGGCTTCCATGTATGGATCCGGGTCGAACTCATCTGTTGTGAAGACGCCAGGCTTTCTCCATGTGCCGTTGGCAACAAGCAATGTTCCGATCATAGCAGGCACACCTGTTGTATAGGAAATGGCCTGTGAGCCAACTTCCTTGTAGCATTCCTGATGGTCGCAAACATTGTAGATGTAGAGCTTCTTTTCAACGCCGTCCTTCTTACCTGTGAAGATACAGCCGATGTTTGTCTTACCCTTTGTTCTTGGTCCAAGACTCGCTGGGTCTGGAAGAAGTGCTGTCAGAAACTGGATAGGAACGATTTCCTGACCATTGAAGTTGATTGGTTCTGTTGAGAGCATACCAACATCTTCAAGGCATCTCATGTGATCCAGATAAGACTGACCAAATGTCATGAAGAAACGAATTCTCTTAACTTCTGGCAAATTGCGTCCCAGTGCCTCAATTTCCTCGTGGTGAAGCAGGTACATGTCCTTCTCGCCAACGCCTTCGAAGTTGTATGTTCTGTGTATAGACATTGCTGGAATTTCTATCCATTTGCCATTCTCCATGTAAGAACCTGGTGCTGAAACTTCACGCAGATTGATTTCCGGGTTGAAGTTCGTTGCGAATGCGTAACCGTGGTCACCGCCGTTGCAGTCCAGGATATCGATGGTGTCGATGGTATCGAAGTAGTGCTTCTTTGCGTAAGCAACGAATACGGAAGTTACACCTGGGTCGAAGCCTGTTCCAAGAAGAGCTGTAAGACCTGCGTCTTCAAACTTCTTCTGGTAAGCCCACTGCCAGGAGTAATCAAAGTAAGCTGAGAAACCAAGATCCTTGCAACGCTTCTCGTAGATAGCTCTCCACTCTGGATCTTCTGTATCTTCAGGCTCATAGTTTGCTGTATCAACATAGTGAACGCCGGCAGCGAGGCAGGCATCCATGATTGTTAAATCCTGGTAAGGAAGAGCAACATTGAGAACGAGATCCGGCTCATAGTCCTTGATCAGAGCAGTCAGCTCTTCCACATTATCCGCGTCAACTGTGGCTGTAGTTACCTTTGTCTTTGAATTTGTTGCTTCGATCTTTGCCTTCACAGCATCACATTTGCTGATGGTACGGCTGGCAATCATCATCTCTTCAAAAACTTCGCTCACCATTGCAATTTTCTGGATTGCAACCTGTGCAACACCACCACATCCAATAACTAAAACTCTACTCATCCTCTATTTTCCTCCTCGTTTAAAATGTCCTCCACATACTTTGGCAGCATGAAAGCTCCCAAGTGCAAATGAGTTGTGTAGTACCAAGTCTTGATATTTCTCGCATTCCATTTGTCAGGATTGAAATCCTTTAATGGATGATATTTCTTTGATGCAAAGCCGAACATCCAGTAGCCTGCCGGGCAGGTTGGAATGCTGGCCTGATAAACTCTGCTGATTGGGAAAGAGCGGAAAGCCTTGCGGTGCATAGTGCGGAAGGCCGCCTCGTCCTCATCGTAAAATGGGCTGCCATGCTGGTAGACCATGATGCCATCGTCATGCAGGGCACGATAGCAGTTACCATAGAATTCCTTTGTGAACAGGCCCTCGGTATGACCGAATGGGTCTGTGGAATCATTGATAATCAAATCATACTTGTCCTTGCAACGTCTAAGATAGCGCAGGCCATCCATGTTGATAATATTTACACGGTCATCATCAAAGCCCTTGGCCGTCTCCGGGAAGAACTTCTTGGAAACCTCGATGAACATTTCATCCGGCTCCACCACATCAATCGATTCAATCTCCGGATACTGAATCAGAGTCTTGGCAACACCACCGTCACCACCACCGATAATCAGCACATCCTTCACATGTTTGTGCACAGCCATTGGCACATGCACCACCATTTCGTTATAAATAAATTCATCCGCCTCGGAGAAAATGATTTCGCCATCCAGGGCAATCATCTTGCCAAACTCCTTGGACTGAAAGACATCGATTCTCTGATAATCAGAGTGCTCAGAAAAGAGCTGCTTATCAATTCGAATCGAAGTTTTTACATTATCTGTATCCATCTGGGAGTACCAGATGTCCATTGATTCACGCTCCACTTAACTTTACTCCCTAACTTTTATTTTCCTAAATCCCTTGCAAATGAGATGCCCGGGCATTCCATTTGCAAGTCTAATTTTCCAATTACTTAATAACGCAAATTTCTCTACACTCAGAATCCATGGTCCCCTGCAGGTCACAGCCCTTTTCTCTTGAGTACTCGATATATTCAACGATTTCTTCTGTCACCAGTTCGCCCGGTGTCAGGATTGGAATTCCAGGTGGGTAGCACATCACGATTTCGCCTGCCACCTTGCCAATTGCTTCCTTAAGAGGAAGCTGCACCTTCTCAGAATAGAAGGCCTGCTTTGGATTCAGAACTAACTCCGGTGTGATGAAGTCACCGCAGTAAAGCTCCTTCTTCTCATTTTCGTAAAGGCGCTTGATGTCCTCCAGGGCGCCAACCAGTCGCTCGATGTCGCGGATTCTGTCACCGATGGAAATGTAAGCCAGGATATTGCCCAGATCGCCAAACTCAATCTGAATATCATACTCATCACGAAGCAGGTCGTAGACCTCAATACCGGTAAGGCCAATGTCCTGTGTGTAAATAGAAAGCTTTGTAACGTCGAAGTCATAAACGCTGTCGCCATCAATCAACTCGCGACCGTAAGCATAGTAACCGCCAATGTCGTTAATCTCAGAACGGGCGTACTCTGCCATATTGGAAACCTTCTGGAAGGACTCCTGGCCATGAAGAGCAAGATTTCTTCTTGAAATGTCCAGACTGACCATCAGAAGATATGACGCACTTGTGGTCTGAGACAGGTTAATAATCTGTCTGATATATTCTGGAGCCATATTTTCACCAGCTAAAAGCACTGAACTCTGTGTCAGACTTCCACCAGATTTATGCATGGAAATAGCGGCAAGATCTGCACCGGCAGCCATACCGGAAATAGGCAGCTGGTCTCCAAAATAGAGGTGGGTTCCATGGGCTTCATCCACCAGCACCTTCATACCACGCTCGTGTCCCAGTCTCACAATTTCACGCAGATTAGACGCGATACCATAGTAAGTTGGATTGTTAACAAAAATAGCCTTGGCATTTGGATGGGCATCCATAACGCGTTTCACTTCGCTGACCTTCATACCAGTGGCAATGCCAATTCGAGAATTCACATCCACAGGCACATAAACCGGAATACCTCCGCAAAGCACCAGAGCATTGATAACACTCTTATGCACGTTGCGTGGTAAGAGAATTTCATCGCCTTCCTTAATCACAGACAGAACCATCGTCTGCACCGCAGAGGTTGTTCCATTCACCATAAGGAATGCAGACTTTGCGCCAAAGGCGTCCGCCATCAGCACTTCCGAATCATGAATGACGGAAATGGGATGTCCTAAATTATCCAGCATCTTCATAGAATTTACGTCGATGCCAACACATTTCTCTCCCAGAAACTCCAGCAGTTCCGGATTACCTCTTCCTCTTTTATGACCAGGTACATCGAAAGGAACCACTCTTCTCTTTCTCAGTTCCTGCATGGCCTCAAAAATCGGGGCATTTCTTTGTGCAATTAAATCCATGACGTCTCTCCCCTAATAAAATATTTCTGCGCATCCCCTTGCAAATGGACTTCGCTGTCCTTTTTCCTTGCAAAATGGACTTCGCTGGCGATTCTCCTTCGCCAATCAAGTTAATTCCCAGCCAATCTCATTTGCCAGGAAATAAACAAAGGGCAGGCCGCATAATAGTACGGTCTGCCCTGAAAAATTCTTTCTGCATGCGTTTCGCCAGGATAATTATCAAGCGCCTCTTATGGCATCTTGAGTTTTAGCCCCTATTGACCGTTCTATAAGATATATAACTTATAAAAATTGAGTCCTCCTGGTTGTTACCAGGGCCGACCAGAATCATTTGTAAGCCTTCTCCAAATTGGATTTCAGGGCTTTCGAAATATTCATCGGCAACTTAATCAATATGATGCGAAACTATTTAGTTTTTTCGCTTTCTATCTTCATGCAATTTAGCATAATAAATTGTAGAAATCAATGGATATATTTGCATAATTTTATCTTTCTTTCCTCACACAAATATTTCCATGAAACTGTATCACCAGAGTGATATAGCAAAAATTCTCTATTCAATAAAAGTACTTGCCAGCACCAGTAAAAATCCCAGCACTGCACCACTGATATTCATCTTCAAATCCTTGGTCTTGAAGACATGTGGAAGGAGTTCCACAAGGACAAGGTAAATAATCATTCCAGTTGCGATGGATACCAAAATTGCTGTTACGGAAGCAGGAAGATGTTCACTGAGTGCTTCCATAACCAGACCACCCACGAAGGTGGACAGAGATACTGCTCCCAGAACGCTAAGTTTCTCTTTGCGTGACTGGTGTCTCGTGGTTGTAAAGATCAGCATACCCATTGGGATATTATGAAGGGCAACACCGATTGCAAAGATGACGCCCTGCTTCAGTCCTGCATGGGCAAGGCTGTAAATAGACATACCCTCAACGATGTTATGAACAATGATACCAACAGCTGCAAGAAAACCGATGTGATGGGCATTTCCCCTATCATGATTATCTTCATTATCCTCATGCTCTGGTACGAAGCCATCCAGAATAACAAGTCCAACAAAACCAACCACAACCATTGCCACAATCAGAATCCAGTTGTTTTCCTTGGCTGATTCAAACACTTCCGGTCCCAGATCAAAGGCAAGAAGAGCAAGTAAAGATGCCATTGCCATTGCCACACTAAAGTGTTCAACTCTCTCTTCATTCACTGATTTCATTCTGACTGCAAATACGCCAGCCATAATTGAAAAACCAGCTAAAAATGTGATTAATAATTCCATATTTCTTCTCTACTCTCTAAATAATTCTTATCTTCTTTTCACATATAAGAAAGGGCTTTCCTATATTGTTACATTTCCTTCTTATGCAAACACTCTTCGCAAGTTCCATAGAATACTGTTCTAAATGGATCAATTTTAAAGTGATGATACTTCTCAAAATGCTGACGCATTTCTGCAATCTCTTCACAATGAAGATGAATCAATCTGCCACAGGATTCGCATCTGCAGTGATAACATGGTGCTTCTTCCTGCTTGATTAGCTTAACTACATTGGAATACTCATAACAGGCAGGTGTATTAATATCCACCACATATTTGTTGATCAGTCCCTCTTCCACCATTCGGTCCAGCTGTCTATAAATCGTTGTGGTTCCAATGTTGGTCTCTTCTCCAGCCAGTTCCTGATGAATTTCGTTCACTGTAAAATGTCTACCAGGGGACTTCTTCAGATGTTCCAGAATCCGATCATAATGTTTTGATTTATATTTTCCTCTCGTACTCATTTCTTTCACCTATAAAATTAAAAATGAAATTCATTTTCATATTCGCATAGGTATCTTACCATACTTTTCAAAGATTGCAAGTGTGCGCAATTCATTTGCCTGAGAAAAAGCCTGGCAGCATTACCTATCTTGGATGCTACTCACATCCAGATGTAGTAAAAGAAATTTTATATAGACTGTGCTTGTTTCTAGCGGAAAAGAAAAGATTCTTACGAATGGAGACAGGGTGAAGCTTGCCCCGTGGGATCTTTTAATTTCTTGCCAGAAGAATTCATAGCTTTGAATCTAGCATTTGGCAAATGAGATTTCCTCAGAATAGCGAATACGTGCAAATCTCATTTGCATGGAATAAAATAAGAAGAGCCCGGATGATCCTATGACCACCCGAGCTCCGTTTTATTTATTCAATTTGCGTTTCATTTATTCAGTTTGCATTTCATTTGCTAAATTATTCAACAATATCGCTGGCAGGATTGACTGCTTCGGAATCAACCTTTACATCAACTCCAGAAATACCTGTTACATTGATGTTCTTGTTTACCTTAGCATCGTATGTGTTAGCTTTCATGATGTCTGAAAGATTAACACCGGTTACATCAGACATGGTATCAAATACCTGCTTGATAACTGCTGGTGTGATACCGGAGATCTGAGAAGCACCATTGCCGTCAGAGCCATTGGAACCACCGTAGATATTAATCTTATCGATAGCTGAAATAGGTTCTGCAATTGCCTTTGCCATCTCAGGCATAATCTTAATCATCATTTCTGCCATAGCAGCGCCGTTGTAGAGTTTATAAGCTTCTGCCTTTTTCTTCATGGCTTCGGCTTCCGCCTCACCCTTTGCCTGAATGGCAGCAGCTTCCGCTTCGCCCTTTGCACGAACACCGGCAGCTTCCTGTTCAGCAGAATAACGAGCAGCTTCTGCTTTTGCTTTCTGCGCTTCAGCTTCCTTTTCCTGCTCATACTTCTGAGCTTCTGCTTCCTTCTGTCTGCGAACCAGATCAGCTTCTGCTTTCATCTGTGCAGCATACTTATCCGCTTCAGCCTGCTTTTTAACAGAAGCGGCAAGTTCCTGTTCCTTAACGGCAACTTCTTTCTGCTTCAGTTCAGCTTCACGTTCAGATCTTGCGATATCGGCATTAACCTGTTCTGTGTTAATTGCTTTCTGCTGTCTCTGTGTTTCAATCTGACCAGCAGCATTTGCTTTTGCCTTTTCTGTATCAGCCTGTGCCTGGAGAGCAGCTTTCTTCAGAGCAAGTTCATTATCACGTTCAGCAATTGCTGTTTCTGATGCAACTTCAGCAGCGTTGGCAGCCATGTTTGCATCGGCCTGTGCAACTGCAATTTCCTTCTGCGCATTGGCCTTAGAAATTTCAGCATCCTTACGAATAGCAACTGTATTTGCAATACCAAGGTTTTCAATAACGCCAAGGCCTGCATCATCAATGTTCTGGATGTTGAATGTTACAATCTGAAGACCCATGTTCTGCATGTCGGCCATGGCATTTTCCTGAACCTTAGCAGCAAATGTTTTACGGTCATTCATGATATCACGAAGATTCATGGAACCAATGATTTCACGAAGGTTACCTTCCAGGACGTTTACAACCATCTTATTGATGTAAGCTGTATCCTTATTCAGGAAGTTTTCAGAAGCCTTAGCCAGGAGGGCATCTGTTGTACCGATTTTTACAACGGCAACAGAATCAACGTCAATGTTGATGTAGTCCAGTGTAGGAATTGTCTGTGATGTTTTTACATCAACAGAAAGCATCTGCACGGACAGCTTATCCAATCTCTGGAAGAATGGAATCTTCAGTCCAGCTTTCCCTCTTAAATACTTAGGAGGTCTGCCACCACCTGTGATGATATAAACCTTATCTGTTGGTGCCTTTACATAACTTGTAAGGAAAAGCAGAGCTAAAAGTAATACAGCAACGCCTACAATAATTAAAATCATTTGTATTGTCATAATAATTATCCCTTTCAAAAGTTGAATTTTCTTCAAGTCTCATTTTTCTGTCCCGGAAAACTCTTTCTATTTCTTCCCTTAAGTTTTCCAAATTCATCCCTGTTTCTTACATGCCTTTTCACCAATGCCTTTCTAAAATAATTCCAGTAGCAATCCCCCCGATTACTACTGGACATACTTTTAAGCTTCACCTTATGCAAATGAATTGCTGGAAGCCTTATCAAAAATGACAAGATTATTTTATGATTTTGCCTCCTTTTCTCACAGCGATGGCTTTGCGATTTCCAATAAAAAAGTCGTAATAAAATCCGATTTCAAGATTCAAAAGTTCAAACATAGAGCTGCCCTGACGCTACTGTTCGACAAAAGAAAAAGCTCCGACGCTACAGTTCGACAAAAGAAAAAGCCCCGACGCTACAGTTCGGCAAAAGAAAAAGCCCCGACGCTACAGTTCGGCAAAAGAAAAAAACCGACGCTAAAACGTCGAGGTGATGTTTTGCAAATCAGAATTCTATTTTTTATTTATCTTTTTAATTTATCTTTTCTTATCTGACTTTGCATAATTTCCTTCTTTATTTACTTCCTTATCCTCCTCTGCCTCTTCCGGATTTTGATCTGTAATCTTACCGCATACCTTCCCCAAAAGGGATGCCAGAATGGAAGCAACAATCAAGGCTGGCAGGAAAGTAACACCACCAACAATGCCATTTTTAATTATCCGTATGTCATTTTCCGCTTTCAAGCTCACGAAGGAAATTAAAAAAGCCATAATAATTTACGGCTTTTAATTACTAACTTTAATCTGACATTTGTGACTGTTATTTTATTTGGCTACTTCTCCGCTTTGCTCTTTGTATACGCAAAAAAGGACAGGATTTTCATCCTGTCCTCTGTGCGGGAGATGGGACTTGAACCCACACGACGTTTCCATCACTAGATCCTTAGTCTAGCCTGTCTGCCAATTCCAGCACTCCCGCATATGTCTATATGAAGTTTTCTTCACTGCGACCTCAAATAATTTACCATATATTCAAAATATTGCAACCCTTTTTAGAAGATTAATTTAATTTTTTCATTTCAGGTCAGGAGTTGTCCCATTCTAGAATGGGACAAGCACTACACGCAGCCTCGTTTTTTCTACGGTTTCGCCAACGACTAAGGTCTCGTTATATTTTCTAATGTATCCACATCCACCTTGTCTCTTGGAATTGCTGCAATGAATACGAAAAAAGGTCTTACCCTAAGGCAAGACCTTTTCCAACTACTCTATTATTCATTTTTCACCTTACACTTTTATACATACTTACATGCTTTCCTAATTTATAAAATTTATTTTTCTTATAGAAGCCATAGGCAGATTTATCGCTATCTGTCTGGAGAAAAACCCTGCCAAACCACGATTCCTTACTTCCTCTTCTATCATCTTCATAAATTCTGACCCCAGTCCTTGTCTCTGATATTCAGGATCCACGCACAATTCCTCGATATTATAATTTGTGAATTCTTTATTCATAAATTGTTCTCCACCATATAACGAATGTTACACATTTCCTCCATCATTTTATCCAAACAATACGCAAAGCAAAACTCATATGCTTGCCGCACTTTTCCCAGTTCATTAATTGATATATAATGCGCCTATGAATATGAAAAAAATCAAACTCGGAAAAACTGAATTAATGGTAACCCCATTTGGCATGGGAACTCTGACAATGGGATTTTCCCAAAAGAATCTCAGCATTGAGGAAGGTGCAAATGTAATTGTCCACGCTGTCCGTGAGGGGATCAATTTTCTGGACACAGCCCAGTATTATGATACTTATCGCTACCTTCGCCCTGCACTGGACTTAATCCGCCAGGATTCTTCTTTAGAAATGCCTGTCATTTGCAGTAAGACCCTGGAAACAGATGCTACCGGTGTAAGAGCTGCAGTAGATGAATGTCTTCGTGATTTGGATCTCGATGTGGTGGATATTTTTCTTCTGCATGAAGTAAGAGGTGTTGCTGACTTTGAAGAACGAAAAGAAGCTTGGGAAACTCTGATTGAATTGAAGAAAGCAGGAAAGATCCGTGCCATTGGTATCTCAACCCATCATGTGGACGCCTGTGAAAGAATGGCGCTTGAAAAGGACTGTGATGTCGTATTTGCCCTCATCAACAAAGCTGGAATGGGCATTCGAAATGCTGAAAATCCAGGAACTCGCGCTGAAATGGAAGCGGCGATTCGTAAAGCTTCTGACGCTGGCGTAGGAATCTTTACCATGAAAGCTTTTGGCGGTGGTAATCTGTTAGAAGATTATGTCCCTTGCCTTGATTACGCTACTTCTATTCCTGGCAACCAGGCGGTTATGATTGGTCTGGGAACAACAGCCGAAGTTGACCAGCTCATTTCCTATGCTTATGGTCGAATGGACGCAAGCTTTTCGCCTGATATTTCTGGTAGACGCCTCAGAGTAGACCAGTCAGATTGCGAAGGTTGTGGCACCTGCAAAGCCCGCTGTGTCAGTCATGCCATTTACTGGAATGAAAACGGTTTGGCCCAGATTGATCCAGATAAATGTGTCAGATGTGGCTACTGTGCTCCTGTCTGTCCTGTAAGAGCTATCATTTTTCTTTAAAGTAGAAAGAACAAAAGAGGATTCCTTCCTTAGCACAGATTTTTTCTCCAATAGTCCGAATGAAAAAGATTATTTTTCACTGCTCGTCCGGAGCCTGTCCATCG
>OMVA01000062.1 GCA_900314445.1 uncultured Lachnospiraceae bacterium
AGTATACAGGTAAATCCACGATGCTACAAATGTGAGGTCACTTCATATTATCTAAATGGTACATATAATCCCAGTGCGTCAACCCTCTCCAATAAGAAAATGCACCAGCTCCTATAACTTCAATATCATCTATACCATCTACAGCTTCCTTTAAGCCTTCCCCATATGGAGTCTTGCATCCTTTTTTCTCACATTCAAGGACGAATCTTTCTCCACAATCCATCTGAAAACCAAGAGTCTCACATTCTCGCCCGAATGCATCTTCAAAATCTTTACTTGTATCAGGATTGTGAAAATATTTCTCCCATGATTCTGAAAAAAGATAAACTGCTTTTTTCCCTTCATAATCAGGAGATGTCGAAGCGTCAAAAGCCCATAATTCATACACCGGAATATAGCGCCTGATTAGCCTGGTCACGTCAACATTATCTTCATGACCGTATACATGTGAAAATGTAGTGCCTATAAGTGAACCGCTTATCTCTCTTTTCCTACCATTGCCATATCTAATTTCAATGTCATAAGAACCAACATCTGTTACATATTCTCTTTCATCCGATATGTTTGAGATTAATCGTAAAAGAAAATCTGCTTTCCATTTTCCTATACTGATTTGCTTCTTTCGACAATATCCCTTGTTTTCACAATATTGCTGATAATTTCTTGCTGAAAACCAAACTCTTCCAGATGATGCAATAGTAAGATACTGCTCTACCTCTTTATTGTTATCCGGCTCAGGGCCATAACATATATTATTTGAAATTATTCGGATACTTCTTATTTCCTCTTCTATAAGTCATCACCCCACTAAGCAACGTGCCGCATCCATCTAATGCTATTTAAAACTACATTATTGCAATATTTCTAAGAAGGATACTTCGCTCATGCCTATTTGATCTTCAAAATCCTTATAGTCACTCACATTTTGAGGTATTCTAAGTCCATGCTTTATAAGGCATACATCATCCCTGGCAGAAACATTATCTTCAAAAGATGACCCCTTATTAAGCCATAATACTTTATCATTCTGATTGGATGCCTCCGGATAAAAATAAAATGCCCTCTTAGCATCAAATCTAAACATGTATGCCAACACCTGCAAATAATCCTGATTACCAATATTTCCTATTGGCTTATACTTCGCATCTGCAATAACACGGTTTTCATCGTCTTTTCCAATGAAGTCTGGATAAATAAGACCGTTGTTACCACCAAAGAGCCACTGCTTATCTTTGCCAGCCTTATTCATTGGATGATAGAAATAATCCTCCACAAGAGAATTCACGTATTCTTCCCACAACCAAGCGCCATCAAACACGATTCCGTAGACTTTTCGCTTACTGTAACCCATCTGCTGCTTTTCATTCTGTAAAATCAAAATACAAAGGCGCTGTAAATCACGGTATTCATGATAATATGCATGTCTTATAGTATTCTTCTTATTATCATCAATAATATCTCTTCGATCGGCCGGTCTGTAGGCTGGTGTCGAATCCACAACAAGCTTTACTTCATCCTTAGCACTCTTTAAAAGTCTGCTTCCATATGGTTTTGCTTTTATATATTCAACCGTATGTCTTACAAGCTCCATCAAATAATTGTCGTAAGAATACTCACGCTGACTGTATGCGATATTTCCAAAAAACGGTGTATTCTTACGTATATGCCGAGCCACATCTATAGTGCCACTAACGTTTCCATCATTGTATTCTCTGCGAATATATGTCTTAAACGCACCCTTCCGAGCAGCCTTCTTTAAGTAATATGGAAACAGGAACACCAACAGATTAAACATTCCATTATCCTGTTTAGCTTCAGTTTCAAGATCTACAAGATTAGGAAAATCCATAACTCTATTTAGCAGATATTGAAACAGATAATCTTCGTCCCCAGAGCTAAACCTCGATTCTATGACAAGACGCTGATCACCCACTCCAAGAAAACCCATAACATTCCCGGAAACGTACATGTCATTATAGCTTTGGAGAATCATCTGATTCCTGGAAATATCATCAGCATCCTTTATTACCTCCGGAAACACAAAGATGCCCTCACGCTCCAGTTGCTCGAATGTTTTATCAGCAACTGCATCAGTAATACCATCTACATCAGCAAACTCAGCTTTTAAATTATATTGATTGTCCTTAATCTTGAGCTGCTTCATTTTCATCACCTTCACTTGGCTCCTCATAACCATAAGCTTTGGCAAATCTCTTCATAATACCCGCCTCATCATATAAACCACGAACGTAATCCTGCAAAAGTGGTTTCAAGTAATCTGTCCAAAGTTCATTAAATCCAAGTGTCTTAAGCTTTAAGAAATATGATGCGCCAATCTGATAATTCTCATTTAAATCTTCAACCTTAACGATCTCAGCATTCAAACTATCCATACGCTGAACCGCCTCGTTCTTTAGCTCCTCATTTTCCAGAGATTCAAGCATATCCTGAGTATCCTCAGCTTTAACTTCAACAAATCTGAATCTTCTGCGCATAGCAAAATCAAATGTATCAACAGATCTATCAATATCATTCATAGTTCCAATGATATAAACGTTCTCAGGTATATAAAACTTCTCATCCGGATTTGCATGCATATTTGAATACTGCGTTGCGACCATTCCCTCTTTTCCTCTATATCCTGGATCGATTGAGAAGAATAGTTCTCCTAATATCTTGGAGATTTCTCCACGATTAATCTCATCAATAATAAATATGTATTTCTTCAAATCTTCAGGTTCTACTGCTACTGTAGTAAAACTATTCTCAGTTTCTTTAATCGCCTTATAAAGAGCGAAGTCGTAAGAATAACCCTGTGTCGCAAACTGCTTGCCAAAGAAACTTGTAATATCGCTTACTTTTTCAAAAGAAGTTCCAGATTCAAGCATCTTCTGAACCTCATCAATGTTAAGGCTCAGCTTATCTACAGAATCATTACCCGGAATCGAAATATAAATATGCTTCTCATCAACATTAGTAATAGAAAATTCACTACCTTTAATGGTTTTAAACTTATCTTCACCAAACTCTATATTAGCAAAGAAGTTTGCCATAATAGTTTTAGCAGATACTTCCTGTTCCCTTAACTCCTTTGATTTCTGCGAATCTTCAAAGTTCTTCCTTGCTCTGTCAACAAACTTCTTAAAAATACCATCCTGCAGTTCAAACCCCATACTGCCATCTTCATTCATCTTAGGACGTAACCCTTCAACAAAATCCGAGTAGTCATAACTTGGATGGAACTGTACAAATTCCACCTGCTGTCTCTGCTCATCTGTAAGATCTGAGTATCTGTCAGTGTACCCATTGCTGATAATATCTGCCGCAATTGACTTGGCAAGATAAGACTTACCGGTTCCAGGTGCACCTCTAAAAATGATATTCTTTGACTCTAAAAGTAGCTTAGAATAAGGATTATTGCTTTCTTTGGTGGTCTTATTAACATCCTCATCAACAACCTGTTCTGTTTTATTCTGATTAAGCTCCTGATCTGTTTTATCCCTATATATCAGAATAAATTTATCTCCTGGCTCTCCAAAACGCTTTAGACATTCTTTTGCAAATACAAGGGTAGAGAAGACATTCCAAGAATAGATTACAAACTGAGGGCCATTCTCACGCTTATAGATAGAATACTCCATGCTATTTCTATATTTCTTAAATTCCGCTTCAGTAGCAAATATTCCTCGAATAACATCCGAGTCAGGTGTATATTGGCAAATAGGAAAATTCTTTTTGTCTTCATCGGATAATGATGCTAACTGCTTTTCAAAAATCTGACATGCAACCCTTGGTAGAGTTTTATTCGATATTTTTAGTTCGCCCTTGTTTCTATTTCT
>OMVA01000063.1 GCA_900314445.1 uncultured Lachnospiraceae bacterium
TTTTCTAGGGAGGAAGTTATGGCTAAAGAGAGAAAAGAAATCACTGAAGTCTACAACGCTCGTGAACTTGGTGCTGGCAAGATGTTCATTCTTGGTATTCAGCACATGTTCGCAATGTTCGGTGCAACAGTACTTGTTCCGGCACTGACAGGTCTTTCCGTATCAGCAACACTTTTGTTCGCTGGTCTGGGAACGTTATTATTCCATTTAATCACAAAGAGAAAGGTTCCTGCATTCTTAGGTTCCTCATTCGCATTCATCGCAGGTTATGCAGCGATTGCACCAAATGGTGATCCTGCTAAGTTACCGTATGCATGTTTCGGTGTTGCCTGCGCAGGTCTTTTATATCTGATTCTTGCAGGTCTTATTAAGACTTTTGGTGTAGAAAAAGTAATGCGTTTCTTCCCGCCAATCGTAACAGGACCTATCATCATCGCAATCGGTCTTACTCTTTCAAGTTCAGCTGTTAATAACTGTGCTACAAACTGGTTAATCGCTGCAGTTGCGATTCTGATTGTCGTTATTTGTAACGTTTGTGGTAAGGGAATGATTAAGATTATTCCTATTATCATTGGTGTGCTTGGCTCCGTAGCAATTGCTATTATTCTTGCACTTCTCTTTGGTGAGACAGTAGTAGATGCTAATGGTACAGAATACATTGCAATGAAGGGTATTGAAAATTTACAGATCTTCTCAACAGCAAGTATTCAGAATATTAAGGATGCTGCATGGGTAGGTCTTCCATTTACTTATGATCAGACAGTATTCTCAATTTTCCAGAATCTTGATTCAAAGCTTCTGGTAACAGCACTCTTCACAATTGTGCCAATCGCTCTTGCTACAATCGTTGAACATATTGGTGATATCTCAGCTATTTCTTCAACAACACATAGGGACTTCCTGGAGGACCCAGGTCTTCACAGAACACTGACAGGTGATGGTCTTGCAACTATCCTTGCTTCTCTGTTCGGTGCTCCTGCAAATACAACATATGGCGAGAATACTGGTGTACTTACACTTTCTAAGGTATATGACCCAGCCGTTATCAGAATTGCAGCCGGTTTCGCAATTCTTTTCTCATTCTCACCTAAGCTTGCCGCTTGTATCTCAGCTATCCCAACACCTGTTGTTGGTGGTATCTCTCTGGTACTTTACGGTATGATTTCTGCAGTCGGTGTTCGTAACATTGTTGAGAATAAGGTAGACTTCGGCAAGACTAGAAATGTCATTGTTGCAGCTATCATTCTTGTTCTTTCAATCGGTGTAACATACTCAGCAAATGGTTCAATCTCAATTCCTTGTGGCGATTTCGCAATCGTTCTTACAGGTCTTGCCGTTGGTTCTCTTGCTGGTATTGTTTTGAATGCACTTCTTCCGGGTAAGGATTATCAGATGACAGGTAAGGGCCTTAAGGACGTTCCTGAAAAGGAATTAAAAGAGGGCGCTTTAGAAGCTGACCTTAAAGAAGAAAAAGCAAAGAAGGTATCTAAATAGTCTGAACATAAACAGAATATAAAATCTCAGGGCAAATGAGCTGCCCGGGAAATGAAGGCACCTGCTGGTTCATTTGGCAGGTGCTTTTTTGTCACCCTAAATTTTATAAAAGTGGTTGACAATTAATAATCCCAGTCCTATTATTGTCACCGGAATCAGTCAACGCTGGTTAACAATTAATTTTTTGGAGGCAGACATGCAGAGCTTAATACTAGGAATTTTACTTGCCTATGTACTCTTCTTAATCGTCCTTGGCGTATTGGATGCAAAGAAGGCAAAGGATTTTGATGACTTTGCAGTAGCAGGAAAAAAGCAGAAGGCTTTTCCAGTAACCCTTTCTATTCTTGCCACAGTACTTGGTGCATCAACAACCATGGGAATTGCTGATACATCTTTTAAACTTGGTTTCCCAGCAGTATGGTGGTTATGGTTTGGTGCCATCGGCCTGATTCTCCAGGCAGTATTTATTTCCAAGAAAGTTCGTGAACTCAACGCCAGCACACTTCCAGGCGCAGCAGGAATTCTGGCAGGTAAGCCTGCAGAAATTGCTCTGGCTGCCATCATTGTTATTTCCTGGATCGGTGTTATTGCCGGACAGCTTGTAGCCTTATATGGCCTGCTCAACTTTATCCTGGGCAAGGATTCCAAGGCAGTGTTTATCGTAGTTGCTCTGGTAATCGTAATTTACACATGCTTCGGTGGTCAGCTTTCCGTTGTACGTACCGACATGTTACAGTTCATTTTCATTGCCATTGGTGTTGTGGCAACCTTTGTTTACCTTATGTTCTTTGCAAATGGAATTGGCGCATCTTCCTTCGATTTCCATTTATTAAATGAAGGCTATCCGCCAATGAATCTCTTTAATCAGTTCTTTATCATTGGTGGTGTTTACTTCCTGGGACCAGATATCATGTCACGTAATCTGATTTCAAAAAGTGCAAAGACAGCAAAGAGATCAGCTCTTGTCAGCGGTATTGTATTAATTGGCTATGCCGTGATTATCGTTATGATTGGACTCTGGGTTCGTGCAAATGTTTCAGTAGATGAGTTAGGAGAGCAGCATGCCCTCATGTATCTCATGGCAAATGTAATTCCAAAGCCGGTTATGGTTCTTCTTTTCATCGGTCTGGTATCGGCCATTCTTTCATCCATTGATACCTGTATCGTGAATGCTTCTTCTATTTTCGTAAACAACATCCTGCGTAAGGAAAATGTAAATCTGATTCGTGCTACAGTTATTGTAATTGGCCTGATCAGTCTTGCCTTTACCCTTCTCAATCAGGGTGACATTATCACGATGCTGAGTGGTGCCTATTCCGTATATACACCAGGTGTCATCTGCCCACTCTTAGTAGCAATTCTTGTTTATAAGAAGAAGGAATTAAGAAGAGGCATGTGGCTGGCAGCAGTTATTTGCGGCGGTGTGTTTGGCCTTGTGGGTGCATATTTCCCAGGTCTCCTTGCAGCTCTGAATTTACCTCTTCTTGTGCTGTCAAATTTGTCCTTAATTGGTATGGGAATCTCACTGATTCTTGCCCTGGCATCTGTAAAATGGACTAGCTGTCCTTCCACAGAAATTAAGGAAGAGGTATGTGAAAATCTCTAGGATATTCCCTTGAAACAATCTACTCTCTATCGTAAAATATAGGCAGAGTTTTAACTCTATTTTTGGTAAGGGAGGGGTTCACTATGGGAGAATTGAATCCATTAGTTACAGCAGATGAAGAGAAGATTGGTGCCAACGGCACATCTATGCTTTTCGATTTAAATAAAGCAAGACAGAAATACGATTATGATGATAAGAAAGCTTACATCGAAGGTATCAAGTACTACTACGGTATTATGAATAGCGAACGCGCGATTCGAGCTGACCGTGGCTATTATCCAGTACTGAAAGAGTTCGGTGAAAAGCTTCGCAATTTTGAAAAATACGAAAACAGCGAAGACTTAAAAGCAATGTCTGACTTATTAAAGAATTTCTTCCCAGATGGAAATGTATCCATGCTCTTTGTATCTGTGGGCGTTACATTTGCACTGGACGGAATTTCTGAATATATGATGCATTTGAAGAAACTGTTCCTCGTTAGAGAGTAATTAAGTAGAGCATGCATTAACCTGCATGCTCTTTTCTTTCTGCAAATGGACTTGGCGTAGATAAGCACAGTTCATTTGCGAAAATGTGTAGATAAGCACAGTTCATTTGCAAAGTTGACGAAGATAACTTGTGGTTGGAAAAGAAAGGGAGAAGGTGCCCATGCTATATTTCATCGTAAATTATCATGGCGGTAGCGGTAATGCCAAGAGAACCTGGAATCAGGTTCATGATGTCTTGCATGCCAGAGATATCGCCTATAAGTCTTATGTAACAAAGAAGGCTGGCGACGGCAAAATGCTGGCGGAGAAAATCTGTCAGGAGATTGAAGAAAAGCGTGCCCAGGAAGAAGTGAAATTTGCAGAGAGTGGTCTGCCAGAGGAGTATGCCCTTCCGAAACTGATCGTTGTTGGTGGAGATGGTACCATTAACGAAGTATTGAACGGTATGAGTGGCTTCGACAATATTCTTTTTGGGGTGATTCCAACAGGTTCTGGTAATGACTTTCCCAGAGGAATTGGTACTTCCAAGAAAGATACTTTGGAATGTCTCGAACATATTCTTACTGACAATCGGGGTAAGAAAATCGACCTGGGTCAGGTGACCTGGTACGGTGAGGACGGTGAGAAGGTTGGAGATAAGATCTTCGGTGTTAGTTCAGGTATTGGTCTGGATGCCATCGTATGTAAAAAGGCAGAGACTTCAAAAATCAAAAAGATTTTGAATAAATTTAGAATGGGTAATCTGACTTATCCCATTCTTACAGTCACTTCTCTTTTTAGTATGAAGACCTATCATGCCAATATTAAATTCCTTGATGGAGATGGGGAGAGCCAGCAGAATATTTCCTATCGCAAGATGATTTTCCTGGCTGCCATGAATTTCTCTGCAGAGGGCGGTGGTGTACCAATGAGTCCAGGTGCTGAGCCGGATGATGGTAAACTTTCCATTTGTGCAGTGTCGGAAATTCCAAAATGGCGTACCTTTACTTTATTTCCTATACTTCTCAAGGGAAAACATGTTGGGCATAAGGGATTTTTCTTAAAGGATGTAACAGAACTTTCCATTGAAGCAGAAGAGCCAATGGTTCTTCATACCGATGGGGAATATGTGGCGGATGTACAGAAAGCTGACTTTAGGGTATTACCTCAAATTCTGAATCTTCTGGCTGACATCTAAGTATAGATTTGTAAAATGGCTCGGGTAGAAAACTACCCGGGCTTTATTTTTATAAAAAAAAGATTGTGCAAAATCTAAAATTTAATAAAAATAGCAGGATAATGACAGAATTAAGAAAATGTAAGGATTTTAAAGGCAAGGTTGTACTTGTTGTTAATACAGCGACAGGATGTGGCTTTACACCTCATTACAAGGATTTTGCAGAAATGTATTCAAAATTTCATGAGCAGGGATTTGAAATTGTAGACGTCCCTTGTAATCAGTTTGTAGGACAGACACCTGGGAATGATGAAGAAATTCATGAGTTTTGTCAGTTAAAATATCATACAGAATTTCCACAGAGGAAGAAGGCTGATGTCAATGGGGACACAGCAATCGCTTTTGCAAATGGGATGCGTCCTTTTTTATAACTTGACAGATACCCCAATGGGGTATTATTATCTAGAACAATGGATACCCATTAGGGGTATATAAGTCTCTTTAAAGAGAAATATATTTGAGAGGAGTAATTATATGGAAGAAGAAAAGAAACCAGCATGCTGCTGTGAAGAAGAGAATGTAGAAGGGATTCGACATAAAGAACGTTCCGCAGAAGAATTTAAGGATCTGATGAATCGACTGAAGAGAGTTGAGGGACAGGTTCGAGGAATTGAAGGTATGCTGGAAAAGAACATGTACTGCCCGGATATTCTGGTTCAGGTTTCTGCAGTGCAGTCAGCTTTAAATAGCTTCAATAAAGTTCTGTTGGCAAATCATATTAAGTCCTGTGTTGCGGATGATATACGTGCAGGCAAGGATGAATCTATTGATGAGCTGGTGAGGGTACTTCAGAAGCTTATGAAATAAGAAAATATCCTGGTGAACTTTTTTATAAACGCAAAGACGAAAGTCAGGATTCCAGAGTAATAGGAATCCAGGAAGGAAGAAAAAATGGAACAATATAATGTAACAGGAATGTCCTGCGCTGCCTGTCAGGCAAGAGTCGAAAAGGCCGTTTCTAAGCTTGAGGGCGTTGAGTCCTGCTCAGTAAGTTTGCTTACAAACTCTATGGGCGTTGAGGGTACAGCAAGCCCTGGGGACATTATTAAAGCAGTAGAAAACGCGGGCTACGGTGCCAGCAAGCGTGAGGGAGCAAATGTGTCCGGCACAAATGGAAATGCAGACGGCAATTCCATTTACGCAGAAGAAGAGGAAGTACTGAAGGATCATGAAACACCAATCCTTAAGAAGCGACTGATTTCTTCATTAATTGTACTTTTAGTCCTTATGTATTTCTCCATGGGACATATGATGTGGCATTGGCCAGCACCAGCCCTCTTTGATAATCTTGTAGCGCTTGGCGTATTTGAAATGCTACTTTCAATTATCGTTTTGGTCATTAACAAGAAATTCTTTATTTCCGGATTTAAGAGCCTTATGCATGGTGCTCCTAACATGGATACCCTGGTTGCCCTTGGTGCCTCTGCATCCTTTGGTTACAGCCTTGTTGAGCTTTTCATCATGATCAATGCCATGGGTAAGGGCCATATGGATACGGTAATGAATTACGGTATGGTCCTTTACTTCGAATCAGCAGCTATGATTCCGACTCTCATCACCATTGGTAAGATGCTGGAAGCAAAGTCAAAGGGTAGAACAACAGATGCCCTGAAGAGCCTGATGAAGCTGGCTCCTAAAATTGCTCGTCTGGAAAGAGACGGCGCAGAAGTAGAAGTTGCCATTGATCAGGTAAATGTTGGAGATATCTTTATCGTTCGTCCTGGTGAAAATATTCCAGTGGATGGTGTGATTATTGAAGGAAGCACTGCAGTCAATGAGTCTATGCTGACTGGTGAAAGTATTCCGGTGGATAAGATTGCAGGAGATGAAATTTCTGCAGCTACAGTTAACACAAGTGGATTCATTAAGGCCCGGGCCAGTCGTGTCGGCCGTGATACTACACTTTCTCAGATTATCAGGATGGTTAGTGATGCTGCAGCCACAAAGGCACCACTTGCAAGAATTGCAGATAAGGTTTCTGCAGTTTTCGTACCAGCAGTAATCGGCATTGCATTACTTACTTTAGTAGGCTGGATGCTTGCTGGGCAGACATTTACCTTTGCCATTGCCCGTGCCATTTCGGTTCTGGTTATTTCCTGCCCATGTGCCCTTGGTCTTGCAACTCCTGTTGCCATCATGGTTGGTAACGGACTTGGCGCAAAGAACGGAATCCTTTATAAGACATCAGAAGCACTGGAAAGAACAGGTCGTACAGAAATCCTTGTTCTGGATAAGACAGGAACAATTACAAAGGGCGAACCTGAAGTAACAGATCTTGTAGCAGCAGAAGGTGTAGGCGAAGTGGAACTCCTGAAATTTGCTTATGCGCTGGAACAGAAGTCTGAGCACCCACTTGCAAAAGCGGTTACAAGTTTCGTGGCTGAAAAATATCTGACATTAAATAAGGATGGTCAGAATGAGAAAAAGGCTGCAAATGAATTTGCCATCGAAACAAATGATTTTACAGCCCTTCCTGGAAATGGACTGATGGCAAAACTTGGAGAGAATGGTCAGGAATTACTTGGCGGTAATCTCAAGTTCATGAAAGAAAAACTGAAGTCTCTGGACAAGACATTTGAAGAGAGAGCGGAAGATTTAGCAGAAGAAGGAAAGACACCACTTTTCTTCGCAAAGGCTGGTAAGCTTTTGGGTATCATCGCAGTTGCAGATACCATGAAAGAAGATAGTGCCCAGGCAATCAAGCAGATGCAGGGCATGGGGCTTAAGGTTGTTATGCTCACAGGTGATAATGAAAAGACAGCGAGAGCCATTGGATCTAAGGCGGGTGTAGACCAGGTTATCGCTGGTGTTATGCCAGATGGTAAAGAAAAGGAAGTAAGCCGTCTTCAGAAGTATGGCAAGGTTGCCATGGTAGGGGACGGTATGAATGATGCTCCTGCTCTGACTCGTGCCGACATCGGTATTGCCATCGGTGCAGGCGCAGACGTTGCCATTGATGCCGCTGATGTGGTTCTTATGAAGTCAAGTCTTATGGATGTGGCAGCAGCCATAAGACTTAGCCGTGCAACCATCAGAAATATTCACGAGAATCTCTTCTGGGCATTCTTCTACAATCTCATTTGCATTCCTCTGGCAATCGGCCTCTATGGCATTGCTATGAAGCCTATGTATGGCGCAGCTGCCATGAGCCTTTCATCCTTCTGCGTATGTATGAATGCGTTGAGACTGAATTTATTCAAGCTCTATAGCACAAAGCATGATCATAAGAAAAAAGCAAAGAATATCGAGCTTCTGGAAAATGAAATTGCTGAAGAAGAGACAAATGAGTCAGCAAAGTTTGACAATCATAATGACAATAAAGAAACAAAAGAAAATACAAATGAAAAAGGAGATATAACTATGACAAAGACAATGGAAATTAAGGGAATGATGTGTGAACACTGTGAGGCTCGTGTTAAGAAGGCTCTGGAAGCAATCGACGGTGTTGAGTCTGCAGTAGCAAGCCATGAGGCAAACAATGCAATCCTTACACTATCTAAGGATGTTGATGATGCAGTTCTGACAAAGGCTGTTGTTGATCAGGATTACGAAGTAGTTTCTGTAAAATAGTTTAGAAGTAATTGTGTAAATTGTTCCGCGTCAGCCTATTCTAAAACGGGAATAATCGAAAAAGTTCCTAAGAAAAGGGTTGCATTTGTTACGTGATAAATGTTACGATATATTTGCAACTTTTCGACGGAAAAGACTGGGCAGTCCATTTGCCAGGCGTGCGAAGGAAGACTTATGGCTATATTAAATGAAGAAGATTTGGAAATTCTGAAGCGCTCTCCAATTTTTAGAGGAATTCATCGTGAACAGCTTTCAAAAGTAATTCGTGGACTTCAGTATCGTATTGGTGAGTTTGCAAAGGGGGAAGTGATTTTCAGCGAGGATGATGAGACAGAATCTGTTATGATTCTCCTTTCTGGTTCCTTAACTCTTGCTTCGGACACAGTGAGTGGTAAGCGAATAGTGCTGGGCATTGCAGATAAGCCTGGGGAATTGTTTGGTGAAATCTATTCTTTTGTAGGTCTTAAGAATTATGATATGTATGGCGTGGCAGATGCTCCAACTCGTGTGATTTTTATCAGTTCGGAAATTGTGAAACCCAATCAGGACTGTAGCACAGGAGATTGTGCAAGATTCCAGCAGCAGGTTCGTGATAATCTACTCCGTGTTTTTGCCATCAAGGCATACAGTATGAATCGCCGTCTTCGAATCTTAGGTGGTGGATCCATCCGTGAAAAGATTGTCCGTTACATTTTTGAAAATCACCTGAAGGGTGACTATGTTGTTACTCCTACTCGTGAAGCCCTGGCGGATTATCTGAACGTAACACGTCCATCCCTGTCCCGAGAACTGGGCAATATGGCAGAACAGGGGCTCATCCGCCTGGAGGGCCGTAAGATTTATATCGTGCAGCAGGATGAACTGGAAGAATATTTATAATATATCCATCCGGAAGCAGGTCCTGACTTGCATCCTGTAGAATAATTTAAAGAATAAGTGCAAATGAAATTGGCTGGAATGACAGCGCAGTTCATTTGCACTTTTTTGGTGATGGATTGCAAAATTTTCATATAAAACGTAGAAATTTTATGACTTACTTGGGTGACAAGAAGGGGGAAATATAGTAGACTATTCTCGATGCGTTCGGTGGTGAAAATAATAAATTTTCCCTGTCGAATTTTAGAAAAAAAGTTGAAAAATTTATGTGGAAAAAGGAGAAAGCCATGTTTTCAGATGTTACAGCTACAGTAAAATATATTGGTGTAAATGACAGAGATCTTGATTTATTTGAGAGCCAGTACCCGATTCAGAAAGGAATGGCTTATAACTCATACCTGATCCTTGATGAGAAGGTTGCTCTCATGGATACAGTTGATGCAAGAAAGACAGATGAGTGGAAGGACAACTTACTGGAAACTCTGGATGGAAAGACACTGGACTATATCGTTGTACAGCATCTGGAACCAGATCACTCTGGTTCTCTGCAGCTTGCAGTAGACCTTTTCCCACAGGCGAAGATTGTTGGTTCTGCAAAGACAATCGCCATGCTTCCACAGTTTATTATTGGAGATCTTTCTGATAGAACACAGGAAGTAAAGGAAGGCGATGAACTGAATCTTGGTAGTCACAATTTGAAGTTTATTATGGCACCTATGGTTCACTGGCCAGAGGTTATGCTTTCATATGAATCATCTGAAAAGATTCTTTTCTCAGCGGATGCATTTGGTAAGTTCGGTGCAACGGATGCAGAGGAAGAGTGGGATGAGGAAGCAAGAAGATACTACTTCAATATCGTTGGTAAGTACGGCGCTCCTGTACAGGCTCTTCTTAAGAAGGTAGCAGGCCTTGATATCCAGACAATCTGTGCTCTGCATGGACCAGTTATTAAGGAAGATATCGCTCATGTAATCGATCTTTACAATACATGGAGCTCCTATAAGGCAGAGAAGAAGGGCGTATTCATTGCCATTGCATCTATTCATGGAAATACAAAGGCTGCAGCTCTTAAGTTTGCAGATATGCTTCGTGCACGTGGAGAAGAGGTAACAGTAGAAGAGATTTCAAGATCCGATCTTTCTGAGTGTGTGGAAAAGGCATTTGAGAATGATCGTATGGTTCTGGCAGCATCTTCTTATGACGCTGGTGTATTCCTTCCAATGCAGGATCTTTTGACACACCTTTCTTATAAGGCTTATCAGAATCGTAAGGTTGCAATTATCCAGAATGGTTCTTGGGCGCCAACAGCTGCAATTACCATTAAGAAGTCACTGGATACTATGAAGAATATTACATACATTGATCCAGTTGTTACCATTAAGTCCACTGTAAAAGATGAAGATATTAACAATTTAGAGACACTTGCAGACGCTGTAGTAGCCGCTGGACAAAATTAAATTAAAATTTGCGCCAATGTATTTTCATTGGCGCATTTTTGTGTTATCATGACCGCGGTTTTGGAAAATGTATTTATTTCGCATAAATACGTCGTTTTCTTAAGACCAAGGGAACATGTAAATAATTAAAGAAAGCAAACACGAATAAGGGAGATGTCAAAATGGGTGGATTTTTTGCCGCAACATTGAAAGAAGATTGTGTATTCGATCTTTTCTATGGAACTGATTATCATTCTCATCTGGGAACTAGAAGAGCAGGTATGGCTGTTTATGGTCCTAGTGGGTTCAACCGTGCAATTCATAATATCGAGAATGCTCCTTTCCGTAGCAAATTCTCCTCTGACGTTCATGAAATGGAAGGAAACTATGGTATTGGATGTATCTCTGACTACGATCCACAGCCACTCTTAGTTCGTTCCCATCATGGTACATATGCCATTACTACAGTTGGTAAGATCAATAATGATGCAGAGCTTGTAAAAGAAATCTTCAGTGGTAATGGTCCGGCTCATTTCCTTGAGATGAGCGGTGGAGATATTAATAAGACAGAACTTACAGCTGCCCTCATTAACCAGAAAGACAATCTGATTGATGGTCTTAAATATGCACAGGAAAAGATTGCAGGATCTATGACAATCCTCCTGCTTACAACAACTGGTGTTTACCTTGCACGTGATAAGTACGGCAGAACACCAATCATCCTTGGTAAGAAGGATGAAGGCTACTGTGCAACATTTGAAAGCTATGCTTTCTTAAATCTTGGATATACACAGTACAAGGAACTTGGTCCTGGTGAAATCTGTGTAATGACACCAGAAAAGGTAGTTACACTTGTTGACCCTGGTAAGGATATGAAGATTTGTTCATTCCTTTGGGTATACTATGGCTTCCCAGCTGCTTCTTATGAAGGTCAGTCCGTTGAAGCTGTACGTAACAGATGTGGTGCAGAAATGGCTAAGCGTGATGGCTTTACTAAGGATGACATTGATTTAGTAGCCGGCGTACCTGATTCTGGTATTGGACATGCAATTGGTTACTCCAATGAATCCGGTGTACCTTACGGCCGTCCATTCGTTAAGTACACACCAACATGGCCTCGTTCATTTATGCCAACACATCAGAATAAGAGAAATCTGATTGCTCATATGAAGCTGATTCCTGTAACAGAACTCATCAATGGTAAGAGACTTCTTCTCATCGATGACTCCATCGTACGTGGAACACAGCTCCGTGAAACAACACAGTACCTTTATGATGCAGGTGCAAAGGAAGTTCACATTCGTCCAGCCTGCCCACCAATTCTCTACAGCTGTAAGTACATCAACTTCTCTCGTGAAAATTCCGAGATGGAACTGATTGCTCGTCAGGTTATCGCAGAAGAAGAGGGTGACAATGTGGATCGTACAATTCTTGAAGATTACGCAAATCCAGATTCAGATCGTTACGCAAAGATGCTAGAGAAGATTCGTCAGAAGCTCAACTTCACATCCCTTGCCTTCAACCGTATTGACGATATGGTTAAGTCTATCGGTATCGACCCAGACAAGATCTGCACATACTGCTTCAACGGTAAGGAATGATAAAACATTAACTTATAAAGCCTGAATAAATCCTATCCAGGCTAATGAGTTTGGCGTGTATTTCTACTCATGCAGATGCGCTCGAAAAGTATTTCTTCTCAATGCAAATGAGTTGTAAATAAAAATAGTAAGTTTCATCTAAATTAGGTGGGACAGTTCGCAACAGAAGATGAAGACCTGGCTGAAAAGTCAGGTCTATTTCATTGGATAAAATAAAAAGCTCCGGATTCTAAAGGAAATCCGGAGCATCTCATTTGCATATATAATTGGATACTTCTGCACGCTGCTCCATGGGATGAGCAGTTACTTGTGTGAAGTATTATTTGTGGTATGGCTCACCACGATTGATTCGGAAAGCTCTGTAAATCTGCTCAAGAAGAACAACTCTCATTAACTGATGAGGGAATGTCATCTGTGAGAAAGAAAGCTTTAAGTCGGAGAGAGAAGTAATCGTCTCGTGAAGACCAAGGGAACCGCCGATGACAAAGATGAGGTGGCTGACACCGTGATTTGTCAGGTCTGCAATCTGCTCAGCAAATCCTTCGGAAGTATAGCCCTTACCATTGATTTCCAAGGTGATGATCATGGTATCAGTACCATGACCATGGGCGATTGCTTCGTTTGTATTTTTGGTATGGTTGATGACACGCATGAGACGTTCAGCTTCTTTGGCTTTAATCTGCTCATTCTGTACATTGCTTGCGTTTTCTGGAGTCTTTTCATCCTCAACTTCAGTGATTTTTAAAGTTGTGTAAGCACCAAGACGCTTTGAGTACTCTGAGATAGCGTCACGAAAAAACTTTTCCTTAACCTTACCAACAGCGACTACATCGATTTTCATTTCTGTATTCCTTTCAAAATGAGTTGCAAGTAATCTTGCCAGTTTGAACTGCAAGGAATCTTGCAAAATTTATAAAATCATTTCTTCTGAGGGCAAAATAGCCTTTCTCTTATTACTACAAAGAGAGAGAAAAAGCAATTCCATTTGCTTAATTTAGACACATATTCGCCTTATTTGTTTAAAGCCTATGCAGTATATCACAAAATGTAAATTTTTCCACTTTTTGTCGATCTTGCGGCTTTTTTTTGAGGGATTTTGACTTGTTTTTGAAGGGCTTATGCCCTATTATATATGTGCGAAGAAGGATGGCGACTTCTTCACTTAGTAAAAATTCTGAAAGGAGTCACAAGATGATTTATTCAACAGAAGTAAAGAATATGTGCCCTATCACTCAGGAGGTTCACCACGGTGCAGCCCCTATTCCTGAGGAAGCAAAGTGGGTACAGGCAAAAGAAGTTAAAGACATCTCAGGTTACACACACGGTGTTGGTTGGTGTGCACCTCAGCAGGGTTGTTGTAAGCTTTCCCTTAATGTAAAGGACGGTATTATCCAGGAGGCTCTCGTTGAGACAATTGGTTGTTCTGGTATGACACATTCAGCAGCTATGGCAGCTGAAATTCTTCCAGGTCTTACAGTTCTTGAAGGACTTAACACTGACCTTGTATGTGATGCTATTAATACAGCTATGAGAGAACTCTTCCTTCAGATCGTTTACGGTCGTTCACAGAGTGCATTCTCAGAGGGCGGTCTCCAGATCGGTGCTGGTCTTGAAGATCTTGGTAAGGGAACTCGTTCAATGGTTGGTACTACATACGGTACACTTGAAAAGGGACCACGTTACCTTGAACTTACAGACGGTTACATCACAGACCTTGCTATCGATGAAGAAGATAAGATTATTGGTTACAAGTATGTAAACTTCGGAAAGATGATGGACTTCATCAAGGCTGGCGATGACGCAAACACAGCTCTTGAAAAGGCTAAGGGTCAGTATGGCCGTGTAGCTGACGCAGTTAAGTTTATCGATCCAAGAAAGCAGTAAGAGAAGGAGGAATACTAATATGGCATTATTTGAATCATATGAGAGAAGAGAACCTCAGATCCTTGCTGCTCTTAAGGAGTACGGAATCTCTTCAATTGAAGAATGTAAGGAAATCACTGAAGCAGCTGGACTTGATGTTTACAGCCTGATCGAAGGTATTCAGCCAATCTGTTTCGAAAATGCAAAGTGGGCTTACACAGTAGGTGCTGCTATCGCAATCAAGAAGGGTTGCCGCAAGGCTGCTGACGCAGCTGCTGCAATTGGCGAAGGCCTTCAGGCTTTCTGTATCCCAGGATCAGTTGCGGATACTCGTAAGGTAGGTCTTGGCCATGGTAACCTTGGTAAGATGCTTCTTGAAGAAGATACAGAATGTTTCGCATTCTTAGCTGGTCACGAGTCATTTGCTGCAGCTGAAGGTGCTATCGGTATCGCTGAGAAGGCTAACAAGGTTCGTAAAACTCCACTTCGTGTTATCCTTAACGGTCTTGGTAAGGATGCTGCACAGATCATCTCACGTATCAACGGATTCACATTTGTTGAAACAGAATATGATCCATACAAGAACGAAGTTAAGGAAGTATCACGTAAGTGCTACTCAAAGGACGCAAATTCTCCACGTGCACTGGTTAACTGCTACGGAGCTAACTCAGTTCCAGAAGGTGTTGCAATCATGTGGAAGGAAAACGTTGACGTATCTATCACAGGTAACTCAACAAACCCAACACGTTTCCAGCATCCAGTAGCTGGTACATACAAGAAGGAAAGACTTGAAGCTGGTAAGAAGTACTTCTCAGTAGCTTCTGGTGGTGGTACAGGACGTACACTTCACCCAGATAACATGGCAGCAGGTCCTGCTTCTTATGGTATGACAGATACACTTGGTCGTATGCACTCAGATGCACAGTTCGCTGGTTCTTCATCAGTTCCTGCTCACGTAGAAATGATGGGTCTCATCGGTGCTGGTAACAACCCAATGGTTGGTATGACAGTTGCTACAGCTGTTTCTATCGAAGAAGCTGCTAAGGCTGGTAAGTTCTAAGTAAAAAACTTAAAAACCTAGAGTTTATAAGGGGTTGTCAAGGTCATGCGTGTCCTTGACAACCCTTTAATTTTGTTCTAGAATACTCACACAATACTCATTATCCACATATAGTACTTAGTTTTTAATACTCATAGTACTCACACCAATATATATAAGAAATTCAAATATGCAAATATATTCCACGCAAATTTCATTTGCATAAAGATTTAGTCGGTTGACAATCGCCCCTCGATAATTTATCCTATTAGGGAATTAAATATAAATCGTTGATGAGGACAGTAGCGCATCGAATGTTTTAGAGAGGAGCCGGTTGCTGAAAGGCTTTACAGGAGATGATTGTGAACACCACCTCGGAGAGCTCCTTAATCGGAGACGCTGATTGCGTAACAATCATAAAAAGTGACTGCCTGTAATGGAAATTTTGCAGACGGTAAATTTGGGTGGAACCGCGTTAATTACGTCCCAATCTATCATTTGATAGGTTGGGACTTTTTTATTCAAAAGAAAAAGGAGAAAGAAAATGGCAGATAAAGAACTTTTCAAAGAAGTATATCGTCATTCACTGGCACACATTCTTGCTAAGGCTGTAATTGAACTTTACGGCGCAGATACACAGTATGCAATCGGACCTCAGATCGAGGATGGTGCATACTATGATTTCGTACTTCCAGAAGGCAAGAAGATCACAGAAGATGATTACAAGACAATCGAAGATAAGATGCGTGAAATCATCAAGAGAAGAGAAGATTGGACAAGAAAGGTCGTTACTAAGGCTGAAGCTCTTGAAATCTTTAAGGATCAGAAGTTCAAGACAGAACTTATCGTTGATCTTCCAGAAGATGAAACAATCACTCTTTACTACACAGGTGAAGATTATGTAGATCTCTGCCGTGGACCTCATGTAGATAACTCACAGGAACTTATGAATGTTTCTTTCAAGATCCATTCTAATTCTATGGCTTACTGGAGAGGTGATGAAAAGAGAGATCGTCTTCAGAGAGTATATTTCTATGCATTCCCTAACAAGGATGAACTTAAAAACCATCTCAACATGATTAAGGAAGCAAGAGAGCGCGATCACAAGAAGATCGGTGCTGAACTTGATATGTTCATGTTCAGTGAGACAGCCCCTGGTATGCCATACTGGCTTCCACGTGGTTGGGAATTCTATCAGACACTGATGAAGTATTCTCGTGAAATTCAGGCTCAGCATGAGTATTCTGAAATTTCTGCCCCACTCATCAACAACAAGAGATTGTGGCTGATTTCTGGTCACTGGGCTCATTATCTGAACAACATGTTCATCGTTCCTGGTATTGAAGGTTCTGTAAGTGCAGATGTTAATATCGACGATGTTGTTGAGAACGCACAGACATCAGACGAGTTAAAGAGAGTAACTCTTTCAGCTGGTACAATCGTTTATAATCGTGAAGCATTAGATACTATGGCTGCTAAGCCAATGAACTGTCCAAATGCTATGATGGCTTACAAGCGTAAGGTTCATTCATACAGAGATTTACCACTTCGTTACAGTGAGTACGATGTACTTCACCGTAAGGAGAAGTCAGGACAGATGAACGGACTCTTCAGAGTTCAGGAATTCCGTCAGGATGATGACCATACATTTGTAATGGAATCACAGATTAAGTCTGAAATCGCAGATATCATCTCAATCGCAGATGAAATCTACTCAACATTCGGTGTATCTTACAGGGCAGAACTTTCAACAAGACCAGATGACTTCATGGGCGATATCGAAGTTTGGAACCGTGCAGAGAAGGCTCTGAAGGAAATCCTTGATGACAAGTACGGCGAAGGCGGATATGAAATCAACGAAGGTGATGGCGCATTCTACGGTCCTAAAATCGACCTTCAGATTAAGGATGCTTTAGGACGTGAATGGCAGTGTGGTACTGTACAGCTGGACTTCCAGTTACCTCACAACTTCGGCCTTACATATACAGCACAGGACGGCACAGAGCAGATGCCAGTAGTTCTTCACAGAGCTATCTATGGTTCTCTGGAGCGCTTCATCGGTATCATCGTTGAACACTTCAAGGGTGCATTCCCATTCTGGCTGAATCCTAAGCAGGTTGCTGTCGTTCCTATTCGTGAAAGCCACAATGAGTATGCTCACAAGGTTGAGGACGCTCTGAAGGCAATCGGCATCAGAACAGAAGCTGACTACTCAGATAAGAACATGAGAAACAAGATCAAGGAGTTCAAGCTCTTCAAGGATCCATATATTCTTGTTCTTGGTGATAAGGAAGCTGAAGAAAATACAGTTTCAATCAACGTACGTGGTTCTAACAAGCAGATTCAGAACGTTCCTCTGGATAAGTTCGTTGAAGTTTGTGACATGCTGAACAAGAAGCGTCAGCTGAACTTAGTTGATGAATTCTAAATTTGTGAATGGAATTTCATTTGCAAATGATATTGTCGTAGATTTTATAATTTCATAAAAATTGACTCCACTCTGGAAACAGGGTGGAGTTTTTGATAACTAGCCGCCGCACACTTGTGACTTTAG
>OMVA01000078.1 GCA_900314445.1 uncultured Lachnospiraceae bacterium
CGTTCCACTTCTCAAAACCTCTCAGTTCGCCGACTTTCCCTGCACGGAATTTTCTCTAACCTGTCTGCATTCTAGGGATTTTTCATGTCCTTTTTCAGGAATTCTTTCCTATGTCAAAAAATAAATTTTTGAAAAAAGTCACATTTCATGTCTTTTTCATTTTTTCTTTGCCCTTGCCAACAATTTTCAAATAGCTAAATTTTCCATTTCATGTCTTTTCATAAAAATACTCTTCCATGCAAAACTTCTTCTTTTCTCCTAAAGAACTAACTTTGGCTATATCCTCTTTGTTCTCAAATAGACATTAAAATTTCTCAAAGACAATTGTTTGCTTTTAATGTCTTTCCTATTAAAAATAGCACATTGCTAATTCATGGCTTTTTATGATACGACAAATATCCTAATTTTAATGTCTTTTGTTCAAATCTGCTTCCTCCATAAAAAAGGACAGGCTTCGTGCAAGCACGAGCCCGTCCTGAATTACCTAGAACCTGAAAGCACCTAGATCCTTAAAGTATTTAAAGCCATAATTTATTCAAAGTGTTTACTTTTTACTGCATCTCTTCAAGAATCTTCTTAGCACTAACAAGCTTTACACAAAGTGCAAAGAGTGTAGCTGCTGTCTTAAGATCTTCAAGTGGTGGATATGTTGGAGCCACACGGATATTAGAATCCTTTGGATCATTGTGGTATGGCCAAGTTGCACCTGCGTCTGTCATAAGAACGCCTGCCTTCTTTGCCTTCTCAACGATTTTCTTAGCACAGCCGTCAAGAGCATCGAAGGAAATGAAGTAACCGCCGTTTGGAATTGTCCACTTTGCAATTCCAAGACCAGAAAGTTCCGTATCGAAGATTTCTTCAACTGCTTCGAACTTAGGACGAATGATTTCAGCATGCTTCTTCATGTGCTCTGTCATTCCATGGATATCTCCAAAGAAACGAACGTGACGAAGCTGATTTACCTTATCATGACCGATGGTCTGATGAGTCATTGTCTTTGTAATATCCTCAAGGTTGTTGAGAGATGTCGCTATAGCTGCAATACCTGAACCGGGGAATGTGATTTTTGAAGTAGAAGCGAACTTGTAAACCATATCTGGGTTACCAGCCTTCTTGCATTCTGCAAGGATTTCTACAAGATAGTCCTGACGATCAGCATCTTCATAAAGGTGGTGGATACCATAAGCGTTATCCCAGAAGATACGGAAATCTGCAGCTGCTGGCTTAAGGCGAGCAAATTTGCATACAACTTCATCGCTGTATGAAATACCAGTTGGGTTTGAGTACTTAGGAACGCACCAGATACCCTTAACTGCTGGATCTTCTGATACATACTTCTCAACCAGATCCATATCTGGACCATTCTCGTTCATAGGAATTGGAATCATTTCCATTCCAAAGTGCTCTGTGATACCGAAGTGTCTGTCATAACCAGGAACTGGGCAAAGCCACTTTACCTTATCAAGCTTGCACCATGGTGTATTTCCCATAATACCGTGTGTATATGCGCGGGCAATTGTGTCATACATTACATTTAAGGAAGAATTTCCGAAGATGATGATGTTATCTGGATTGTTTTCCATCATATCACCAATCAGGACCTTAGCCTCTTCGATACCAGTCAGAACACCGTAGTTACGGCAATCTGTGCCATCTTCACAAGTCAGGTCTTCATTAGAATTTAAGACATCCATCATTCCCATAGAAAGATCAAGCTGTTCCTTACATGGCTTACCACGTGCCATATTAAGGTGAAGATCCATTTCCTGATACTTCTTGTACTGAGCCTTGAGGGCAACTACTTCCTTCTCAAGCTCTTCCTTTGTCATTTCCTTGTATGCTTTCATTTGTCCGCTCCTTAGTTTTCTTTACATTTTGAAAAATGATTACTCAAAATATTATTATCTAAAGTTAAAACGCCACATTATTTAAAATGTTTTGTTAGTGCCCCTCGATTATAGCATAAGAAAATAAAACTACAAGTAAATAAAAGCGGCTTGGCCAAACTTCGGTCAAATCGCCCATGAATTTATTCCTTTTCAAATTAAAATTATATTATATGCACATGCCCCAATTAAATTTTTTGTCACATCGAAAACATCGGTCACACCTGCTCATAAATCCCCCATGGCGCGCAAACCCAAAAAAGGACGCAGGTTATCCCTGGGTCCTTCTCCTCTACTTAGATCTTGATTCTTTTCTTAGAACTTAAAACCTATTTTAGAATTTGAATTCCTTTATTTAGAACTTAAAAGTCTCTGAAAGGCCAACCCACTTCTGATCCTTATCTGAAAGGTTAAGTGGTGTGCCATCTTCGAGTGTATATCCTTCTGCAGAAGCGCTTCCTGGATATGCACCCTTTACCTGTGGCCATTCAATGCCGATTTCAGGATCATTCCAAGCCATGCCGCCTTCGTCGTTTGCATGCCAGAAGTCATTTACCTTGTAGCAGAATTCAGCTTCATCTGAAAGTACAAGGAATCCATGTGCAAAACCTTCTGGAATCAGGAACTGCTTCTTGTTCTCAGCTGAAAGTTCAACGCCATACCACTTACCATATGTCTTTGAATCGCCACGAAGATCAACAGCTACATCAAAAACTGTACCACGTACTGCACGAACAAGCTTGCACTGTGGGAAGTTCTTCTGGAAGTGAAGGCCACGAAGTACGCCCTTTACTGACATAGACTGATTGTCCTGTACGAACGTAACATCAATGCCTGCTTCCTTCATATCATTCTCATTATATGTTTCCATGAAATATCCACGAGCATCGCCATGAACTGCTGGTGTAATAACACAGAGTCCTTCGATACCGCCAACATTCTTTTCAACTGTAATCTGTCCCATATTTGCCTCCAAATATC
>OMVA01000012.1 GCA_900314445.1 uncultured Lachnospiraceae bacterium
CCTTTTGTATGCGGTAATCCCTGTTACCATTTGTTTTAGCAACTATAGTATACAGATAAATCCACGTTGCTACAAAATGGAGGTCATTACATATTGTCTATCAATCATACGATTAATAGATGGATTTGAAAGAACAAAAAACAGCGTCCCCGCACAATTCATTTGCATGCGTGGGAACGCTGTTTTGATTCTTATGGATTTGTTTGGACTGATGGAGTATTTGATTGGAATCAGTCTTTTGCGTCGCGGACGTCGATTGGTACGATTTCTACGTCGCCACTTGCTTTTACGGAATACCAGGCGCGCTTCTTGATTTCAACCTTGGTTGGCTCGCCGGCCTTGACCTTGATTTTCTGAACAGCTGGGAATTCAGGAATTTCGCCCAGGCCTGTTTCTGTCTGAGTCAGGACGATTGTCTGATCCTTGTCTGCTGTGATTTTGATGACGCCATCCCAGGCGCGGATTTCTTCCCTGGTTTCCTTTGGATTTGCAAGTGTGTATGTGTTTGCTCTTGTCTTGTGAATTGCGCTGAATGTGATCAGTGCTGCCAGGCAGATTACTGTCACCACCAGTGCGATTACGTCGTAGCCAATGTGAAATGTGGTACGACCAAGCTTAAGATTCTTGCACTTAGGTGCCTTCTTCTTACCATTTGTTTTCTGTGCCATCCCCTCTTACCTCCACAAAAAATAATACTACACCGATAATACACCATTTTTCACAGATTTGTTATATAAATTATTTAAAAATGCCAGAATATCGGACATTTTCGGTGATTATTGGACTACCCCTAAAACTCAATGTGAAGTGGTGCTCGGAATTCTGGCTTATAAATTCTTGCCTTAAGGAAGTAGTTACTCTTTTCCTGCATGGTGCCTGGCTCCATGTCCTTTTCCTCATTTTCGAAAATCTGAACACGGCTATCAATCATGTCGATGAAGTGAAGTACACTGGCTTCCGATGTTCTATTTACCAGGATTTACGTGCACCATGATGTGCTTTACATCTGGATACTGCTCTTCCACGGCTGCATGAACGCGCTCGGCGATGTCATGTGCTGCAAGCAGGGACAGATTGCGGTCCACTGCAATTTCAAGATCAATGTAAATCTTATTGCCGAACTGGCGAGTACGAAGGGTGTCCACACCCTGAACGCCTTCCTGCTTCTTGATAAAATCCTCAACGTCACACTCGAAGTCATGACTGCAAGATGTGTCGATCATCTTATTTAAGGCATCCATTCCAACATCATAGGCAACCTTTAGAATGAAGAAGCAAATGATAATGCTGGCGATAGGATCCATAATGGGGAATCCCAGCTTGGCAGCACCGATACCGATGAAGGAACCGATAGACGAAAATGCGTCGGATCTATGATGCCAGGCATCTGCCTTGAAGGCTGAAGAGTTCAATCTCTTCGCATAGTACATTGTGTACCAGTACATGCCTTCCTTTACAGCCACAGAAATAATGGCAGCAATTAGTGGCAGGAATGTTGGTACTTCGATTTTACTCACATCACCGCCCAGGATTTTCATGAGACCTGCATAGCCAATGCCAATACCCGTCACTGCCAGGAGCAGGGACAGGGAAAGGGAGGCCACGCACTCAAAACGTTCATGACCATAAGGGTGCTTTTCATCTGGATTCTTCTTGGATAGTTTTACACCCACATAGGCAATGAGTGTGGTTAAGACATCCGACAGGGAATGCACGGCATCTGAAACCATGGCACCGGAATTACCAAAGATTCCGGCAATCATTTTGAAGCCTGCCAGGAAAACATTTCCTAATATGGTTACTGCTGAAAGCTTATTCACAATTTTGATGTCGCAGTCCTTGCGATCCAGGTCCTGCTGGGTATTTTTATTCACGTCCTTTGCATTCTTTGTCATCGGAGTTCCCTCTCTGGGCAGTTCATTTGCATGACTGTTTTTCCATACCTTTGTTTCTCGCTTACTTCTTGTTTCTTGCTTACTTCTTGGTTCTCGCTTGCTCGTTAATTCTTTTTTTGTTGATTCTTGCTGGTTTTTTCTTACTTTCTTGTTTCTTGCTTCTCGCATATTCATCGCTCCCTTCGTGGTTGATTCCAGGATAAAAAAAGCATCCACGGAACAGTTACTGTCCCGCAGATGTTAAGATTCCTTCTGCTGCCACGAAGTGCGGCCCGGCTACTGGACTAGGCCAGCGCTTGATCCATGTCATAGTAGTATCTAGGCTTTCGGTTTGTCAATTTTAACTATTTGTAGACGCAACGCACGTTTGATTGGAGGGGTGTCCAAGGGGTTATGGACTTTCATGTAGTCCGTTTTCGTTCCTATATAATAATTCCCTTCAGGTGGTCGCACTCATGCTGAATAATCTGGGCAACCCAGCCTGTAAACTTTTCGGTCTTGTGCTCAAAAGAAGTGGTGTCATACTCCACTGTGATTTCTTTATATCTTACAGTAGGGCGCAGGCCCTCCAGGGAAAGGCAGCCTTCCTCTGTCTCGAAGGCATCGTTCTTTTCCTGAATAACTGGATTCAGCATAACCACATCAAAGGGCTCCACGGAAACAATGATTGCCGCCTTGTTTACGCCAATCATATTTGCAGCCATGCCCACGCATCTTTCGTGGTTGGCCTTCAGTGTGTCCTGTAAGTCCCGAATCAGGGCTTTTGTTTCTTTTTCTTCCCGGGCATTTTTCCAGGTCACTGGCACTGCCTTTTTCTTGAGAAACATGATGTTGTGATTAATTGATTTTTCCATTTGGATTCTGAGCACCCTGTTCCTGATTAGGCATCTGCATGCCCAGTGGTGGCTGCATGCCTTCCGGCACTTTTCCTTTGAAGTTGCCTGGTGTATGTGGCACGATGCTGATTTCTCGTGGCGCGTAATACTGTGGTTTTTTCTGCTTGTGTTTGAACATCATGCGACGGAACCACTTGTAGAAAAGCATAATTTCCAGATAAATGATCAAAAGTACAAGGGCGATGCAAAGTGCAACGACGATCACAGAAGATACTGTGTCTTTGAATTCCATGGCAATCTGGCGCAAGCCATAGCCGAAGCTCGCCATACCACTGCGTGGAATGTAATAATTAATCATTACATTGATGTCCGCATATTTCAGGCGTCTATCCAGCTCTTCCTGGGTGATTTCTTCCCCGTACCAGGAGTCGTCGTCCAGGTCCTCTTCGTCCACAATCTTGTGATTCTTATAATTGTAAATGCGCTGATTGTAGGTTGTTACCATGAAGTGATTGTCCTGGCAGAACTTCTCCAGGGAATCTGTGACAAGGGACACCTTGTCGTTTGGAATCTGCACGGTAAATTGAAGGTAGCCTGTTGCCTTATAGGCCTTCTCTGCGTCGGTGATGTAAGTTGCATCCGCAGCAACGTGGTAGGCATTGTAATTATTGTTAACGTTTTCGATGTAGCCTTCATTTTCATCTACGATTTTCTGCAGGCTATCATAATAGTCCAGCATATCCTGACGTGACTTTTGCGTTTCGCCTTCGGCATTGAAATCATAGCTGTAGTCGGCGTAGTCTCCCGAAATATTGGCGGAAGAATAATCGCCACCGGTCTCGTACTCCGATGCTCCAGCAGCGGAATCAGCTGCAGAATATTCGTAGTTATAATCATTACTTGTCATTTTCGCGTCGGAGCGAATTCCAGAGGTTCCTCCTCCACATCCTGCAAGGCACACGGCCAGCAGTGCTGTCGCAATCGAGACAGCGAGTCTCTTTTTTCTCATAGTCGTAACCCTTATCCTTTCACTTGTAAATATCACTTGCTTTCCCCAAAGCAAATGTCATTTGCTCCCCCTTAAGGCCTATTATATGGGAGTTACTTGAGGATTGCAATTGGGGAATGGGCGATCTGCTACGCAGTAGTGCGAATCAGGGAAAGCACTTGTGAATGAAAAAGTTTCCTGACGCTTATTATTACCCTTTTAATTGCCAGGAATAAAAGCAACCATTCGATTTAGACACTTAAAAAGAAATGCCATTTCCCGAGAGATATTGTATAATATTTACTGTAAGTTTTAGTAAAAGAAGGAATCTAATGTGAGGCAAATTATGAGTGGGAGCTTGTAATTGCAACGAGGGGGCAAGATGGCAAGGAACGCATTAAATGATTTCGTAAATACGCTCACTGCTTTAGACGCAATGCCTGGTGGAGTTGTTGTGTATCGGGCAGACAAGGGAGAAGAAATTCTCTACGCAAACAAGAAACTCTACGAGATTTATGGTTGCGAAGACTACGATGAATTTCTGCTTCTGACAAATGGAACTTTTCGAGGCATGGTTCATGAAGATGACCTGGCTAAAGTTGAAAAGACCATAGAACTGCAGATCAACTCTGAGAATAATCAATTTGATCATATTACCTATCGTATTGTCACCAACGATGGCAGTATTCGTAAGGTGGATGATTATGGTCGTCTCATTAATATTCCAGATGTTGGAGATGTTTTTTATGTCTTTATAATAGATACTGACACGAAGTATTTAACCTATGATTTAGACATTCTGACGGGGCTTCCTGGTCAAAAGAAATTTTTGGAAAGTGCTGCCAATGTTTTACGGCAGGATGAGCAGAATCCTTTATCACCAGAAAGAGTCTTCCTTTATTTCAATCTTAATAAATTCAAACTGATTAATATTAAATATGGTTCTTCTTTTGGTGATGCAATTCTTAAGGATATTGCAGAACTCTTAAAGAATGAATTTCCAGATGATCTCGTGGCCAGATTTGGTGACGATCATTTTGTTGTGCTTGCAACCAATGATGAAATCGATGAAAAAGTCGAGAACATGTATAGTCGTCTTCGCAATCGTCACGAAGAAGATACGCTGGATGGAACCGTAGGCGCTTATGTAGTTAAGGAAAATGATATTGACCCCTATGTTGCTTGTAATCTGGCTAAGCTGGCCTGTGAGCAGGGCAGAAAGCAAGCTGGCACGGTGGTAACTTATTACACAGAAGAAATTGGTTCTCAGATTGATGAACAATACTATATTGTAAATCATCTTGATGAAGCGTTAGAGAAAGGCTACATACGCGTTTATTGTCAGCCTGTTGTTCGCTCCATCTCAGGAGCTTTATGTGGAGCAGAAGCACTTGCCCGCTGGATTGCTCCAGAGAGAGGCGTGATATCTCCTGGTAAGTTTATCCCAATTTTAGAGGATGCTCATCTCATCCACAAACTGGATATGTTCATGATTAAGACCATTTGTAAGGGCTATCAAACTTGTATTGAGCATAACGTTCCTATTGTTCCAGTTTCCATCAATCTTTCCAGACTTGATTTTGTTTTGACAGACATCAGGCAATATATCAATCATATGATTGAGGAATACAAGGTACCAAGAAGCCTTATAAATATTGAAATCACGGAAAGTGCATTTGTAGAAGATGATGGTCAGATTCAGGATCAGATTATGAATTTCCGCCGGGAAGGATTCCAGGTGTGGATGGATGATTTTGGAAGCGGCTATTCTTCACTGAACATCTTAAAAGATTATGACTTCGATGAATTGAAGATTGATATGGCCTTCCTTTCAAACTTCAATCAAAAAGCAAGAGATATCATTGAGGCAACCATCCGCATGGCCAAACAGATAAAGATTCAGACTTTGGCTGAAGGTGTGGAAACTCGTGAGCAGTATTCCTTCCTAAAGGCCATCGGCTGTGAAAAGATTCAGGGATATTTCTTTGGAAAGCCAATGCCTTATAAGGATATGCTTAAGCACTGCATTGAAAATGATATGAAAATTGAAACCCGTGCCTGGGCTTCCTACTATGACAAAATTGGCTCTGTTAATTTCATGACAGAGCAATCCATGGCTATCTTCGAGGATGATGGCCAGAACATTCATTTCCTCTTTGCAAATCAGCCTTATCGAGAAGTTCTTCGTTCTGCAGGAACTCGTACCTTGAAGAAGGCAGAAGAAAATATTAATGCTCGTGGAACGTCCATGCAATATCTCTTCCGCAAATTGGCAAATTCTTTATCACCAAATGGAAAGCCATCAACAGTGACTTATCCAGCCGGAGATCAGTATTTATCCGTAACGGTAAGAATTATTGCCCACAGCAATGGTCGAAGAATGGTGCTTGCGAATCTGGCCAATATCACCAGAGATTCTGACTTTGAAATGCAGAGAAAACGCGATCGACTCATACGAAATATCTTCTATCTCTATGACACAACGGCTTTAGTGGATTATGAAAAAGATACGATTGAGTTCTATGATTCCAAACATTGCGAGAAGCTGGACCACAAGAAGGGCATTGTATATGGCGTGGAAGAATATATTCATAATGACGTTATGCAACTCATTTTTCCAGCGGATCGAGATATTTGTGAGAAATTCTTCGATAAAGAATCGTTGAAGCAGAGAATTACTGACAGTCACGAAGGATTCGTAACGGAATATTTCAGACTGAGGGGTATCGATGGAAATTACCGCTGGCATATTTGTACAATTCTGCAAATTCCTAAGATGGATGGCAATGTTTATCTGATGCTGACCAGGAAGTCAGGCATTGAAAAGCTAGAAACAAGAAATCGTCTGCTGGCCATGTATGAAGATAATTTAATTTATCAGCAGGATCCGGTATCTTCTGAGTTAACAGATTTCTCAGATGCAAGCCTTTGGCAGAATCTGAAGCAGAATTCCAACATGAAGATTTTCTGGAAGGATAAGGATAGACGATTCGTTGGTGTAACCAGAAGCTTCCTAAAGTATTATGGCATGAAATCCGAGGATGAAATTATCGGAAAGACGGATGAGGACATGCGTTGGCATGTTTCTGATGAGCCATGCAAGAACGACGAGGAAGAGATTCTTACTACGGGCATTCATACACACAATGCTCCTGGTAAATGTATTATCAAGGGAGTTCTTCATAACATCATGACTTCCAAGATGCCTATCTATAGAGATGGTAAAATCGTGGGACTTTGTGGTTACCTCGTTGATGTGGAAGAAGAAAACGGTGAAGTTGTAAAACAGCAGCAGTCAACTACCGTAGATCTTGCAACAGGTCTAGCTAATGTTCGTGGTATCATTGAGGATTTCGCAGCCTATGGAGAGGAGTTCGCAAAGAACGATATTGATTTTGCGGCAGTGAATATCATCGTAGATGGTTATGATGAATTCAATAAGGCTTATGGAGAAAAGAATGGAAATGAGCTTCTCTATCAGATTGCAGATATTTTAAGAATGCATTTTGGCACAAGTGCATCTCTTGGTCGCGTACTGGGAAGTCGTTTTGTTGTACTCCATAAATGTCCAGAACAGGCTGAGTTATCCAAGACCTTGCGTAAGGTGAAGAGAGATATTAGTCAGCTTACTTTTGTGAATGATCATGTATGTACTCTCTTCCCAAAGGTCACAACCGTTTATGCCGGAAATTCCAAAAATATAGAACATATTATGGCAACGGTAATCGGTGTTGGAAAAAATAAATAGAGTTGAGGCAGGCGCGACGCAGGAAGCGCCTGCTTTTTTGTTAATTAGGGCGCTTCTAGATCCGGTGATACAGTTGGCCACTACCGCTCCACACTTATCCACATAAATCCACACATCTTTCCGGTCAAATCCCAATGTAAAAGCCCTTGTCTAAGGTTCTTCAGAGCTTGCTTTTGTGCACTTCTTATAATTAATTCTGAATTCTATAGTCATTTTGCTAGTAGTTAACAAAAATTATCAACGCTTTCTAAAAGTTATCTACATTTATCCACAATCTCATATAGTTATGCACAATTAAAAAGGCTGTTTCATATAGGTTTCACATTTTTGCACCTCTGGAAGCCCCATAATTCCTACATTCTGCAAATATTCCTTGTAAAAAAGCATTTGGTTTCACATCAATACCGACCTCTCCATGTGGATACCATCATAACAACACAATTCCTTCCAAGCATGGTCACAATTTCATGCAAACTTGTTCACATAGTTTTCACGACTGTCCTGTACCCTATAAGCATGAATTTTTTCATAAATACATTTTCCATTGGAAATGTATATATAACCTTCCCCCACACCTTGCCCGACCTAACCGGTCGGGCTTTTAAAATACTTGCTTAGTTTGCCCGACCTAACCGGTCTGGCTTTTAAAAAACCGCATAGAAGCTGGGATTTGACAGGTTTTTGATAGTAATAACAAGGACTTATCACTTAGGGCAAAACGTAAAGAAACCCTGACCAGAGTCAGGGTTTCATAATTTTTAGCTTATATCAAATTTCTTGTCTTTTCATTTCCTGGGCAAGTTCATTTGCCAGTGGGATTTGAAGATTTGATTTGATTACTTATTCACCTACGTAAGGTACAACTGCACCTTCGTATGTGTCGTTGATGTAGTTAACTACTTCAGCTGACTTAAGAGCTGCTGTAAGTGCAACGATCTTGTTGTTTGCTTCATTGCCTTCCTTAACAGCGATGATGTTTACATACTGCTGGATAGCTGCACCGTCTGCTGCTTCTACTGCAAGAGCGTCCTTTTCAACGTTGAGACCGTTCTGAAGTGCATAGTTACCATTGATTACGCCGAATGCTACTGAACCAAGCTGCTTTGGAACCTGAGCTGCTTCTACTTCAACGATTTCAAGGTTCTTTGGATTTTCAACGATATCGTTAACTGTAGCTGTTACGTCTACACCATCAGCAAGCTTGATGAGACCTTCCTGCTGGAGGAGAAGAAGTGCACGAGCTTCGTTTGTTGTATCGTTAGGAACTGCGATTGCATCACCATCTTCAAGATCTGCAAGATCCTTCTTTGTTCCGCCGTAGATACCGAATGGTTCGTAGTGAATCTTACCGTTATCAGCTACAACAAGGTGTGTACCATTTTCTTCATTGAATGAATCAAGGTAGTTGATGTGCTGGAAGTAGTTAGCGTCAAATTCGCCAGATTCTACAACGTTGTTTGGCTGTACATAATCTTCAAATACTGTTACTTCAAGCTTGTAGCCGTTAGCTTCAAGAAGCTTAGCTGCTTCTGCAAGGATTTCTGAGTGAGGAGTTTCTGAAGCTGCAACTGTGATTACGTTGTCTCCATCAACTGGTGCAGGGATTTCTGCGTCTGATGCAGATGCGTCTGCTGAAGAAGCGTTTGCTGCTGAAGCATCTTCTGTTGTAGCGTTATCAACACTTGCTTCTGTAACTGCTTCTGTAGCTGTTTCTGTAGCTTCTGTTGTTGCTGCAGATGAACCACAACCTGTAAGTGCTCCTACTAATAAAGCGCCTGTTACTGCGAATGCGAATAATTTCTTTCTCATAATGTACCTCTTTCTGCGCGAACCCTTTTCGCGCCCCTTTATATATTTTTTTTCTTTGGGTTACTTAGTTAGTGGCCAGATTTTTTTCTCCGGCAATTCCATTTGCATGATTGCAAATGATATTTCCACGCTTATTGCGTTGAATTCTTTATTTCTTTCTACGGTCAAACTTCTTAGAAATCAGTGTTCCGATTCCCTGCAGAATCATTACGATTGCTACAAGTAGGATAACGGATACCCAGAGGATATTTGGCTGATATCTGTAATAGCCATAACGGATTGCGATATCACCAAGTCCACCACCGCCCAGGATACCTGCCATTGCGGAATATCCAAGTACTGTACCAACTGTGATTGTGGCACCTGCGATCAGAGAAATCTTAGATTCCTTGAGCAGAACTTTTCTGATAATGTAGCCATTTGATGAGCCCATAGCCTGCGCTGCTTCAATGACACCCTTATCAACTTCGTTCAGAGATGACTCAACCATTCGAGCAATCAGTGGTGCAGCTGAAATTGTCAGTGGCACAATGGTTGCTCCTGAACCGTATGACTTACCAACGATCCACATTGTGACTGGCTGAACCAGAATTAACATGATCAGGAATGGAACGGAACGCATTACATTTGTAATGAAATCTACAATTGCGTAAACTGCACGATTTGGTGTCAGGCCATCCTTACCAGTTGTATTCAGAAGAATTCCCCAAGGAAGTCCAATTACATAACCGAAGAATGTTGCTGCCAGAGTCATGTACAGAGTGTCTTTGATTCCTGTCAGAATCATTTCGACTTCTTTTGGACTTAACCAGTTAATTACCCAATTTATATCCATATTCATTTACTCAGCCTCCTTTCTACCAGCTGCAGAGGCAGCTACTAAATCAGATGCTGTCAGTTCGCTAACAGCAAGGCCTCGCTCTTTCAGGTATTCAACCTGATTTTCAGCAATTGCTGGGTCAGATGAAAGTTGTAAGAACATCTCTCCTCTTGCCACGCCATCCACATCCAGCGTATTCGCCCTCAGGATATTTACAGGATTCTGGAATTTCAGAATCATATCAGCGATAACAGATTCGTAAGAAGAATTTGTAGAGAAGACAATTCTTACTTTCTTTGTGTTATCGTCCTTTGCAAATGAGATTGCTCCAGGTGCGCTATCTGCCTGACCGAATACTAAGGTCTTGGCTGCTGCAGATTTTGGATTTGTGAAGATTTCTTCAACGGATCCGTCCTCTACGATTTCGCCCTTCTCAACAATCGCTACACTCTTACAAATCTCACGAACAACGCTCATGGAATGTGTAATGATTACGATTGTGATTCCTGTCTTCTGATTGATTTCTTTCAGAAGCTGCAGAATCTGTTCTGTTGTCTGTGGATCAAGAGCACTTGTTGCTTCATCACAGAGCAGAATCTTTGGATCACTTGCCAGCGCTCTTGCGATTGCAACTCTCTGCTGCTGACCACCAGATAACTGAGCCGGATAAGCATTTGCTTTATCCGCAAGTCCTACGATTTCCAGAAGTCCTTTTGCTTTCTTCTTTGCGTCTGCCTTTGGCATTCGCTGAAGTCGCAGTGGGTAAAGGACATTGTCGATTACCTTACTCTGAATTAGTAGGTTAAAGCCTTGGAAAATCATTCCGATGTTGCCACGTGTAGCTCTAAGATCCTTCTTGGAGAGACTTCCCAGGTCTTTACCATCAACTGTTACGGTGCCTTTTGTTGGTTTTTCCAAAAAGTTCAAACATCGAACCAGCGTACTCTTACCAGCACCAGACATTCCGATAATACCGTAAATGTCACCAGCTTCTACATTGAAGTTAATGTTCTTCAATGCTTCCACTTTGCCTGCCTTCGTTTGGAAGGTCTTTGATACATTTTTTACTTCGATTAGTGCCATTTCATATCCTCGAATTTCTTCATTACCTTCTGCCAATAGTTGCTCGTCTATCGCACATCTATTAACCCCTAAACCTTATTCCTACAATTTCTATAGTATTGCTGTAATATAGGTTCTTTCGATGACCCATAAGATACACAATAAGACTCCAATAATCAAGACTTTGGGTTATTCATCTTTCATAGGCTTAGTTATAGGATATTCCTATAATTAAAATTTCCTTTTTTATAGGCTTTCCCAACCTTTTGAGAATGCTTCCGGCAGCCATTTCTTACACAATTTAATTTTTGGCAAGTCATTTTTGTTCGGAGAATTAGAGAAATAAAAAAGCCGCGGACAAAGAAAATGTCCACGACTTCGATATGTGTATTCTATTGTTTTTAGCTCCTTTTCCCTGGCAAGTTCATTTGTCAGTTTTCCCTTCTATATAATTAGAAGAGATTCAGGAAAAGCTGCAGGCCCATGCCTGAACAATCTTCTGTGCAGGCATGACACATAGTTGCCAAGAAGATAATCAATACAATTGCTGCCAGTACAGAAGCAATCAGGATTCCAATATAAACCCACATAAGAACTTTTGCGAATTTATTCTGTGGGCACTTAACTCTTGCAACAATCATAAGAACCCAGGCAGCGATTCTGGATGCACCACCAGCAGAACCCAATACACCAGATACCACATTGTAATAGGTATCGCTTGGTAAGCTTGATCCTTGAACGATGGTATTAAGAATTGTGCCAATAATACCAAGGGCAATTGGTGCCAGATAACAGATGAGTGAAATCCAGGAAAGTTTCTTTGCCTGTTCATCTGCCACAGGATCAATCGAATTTCCTGCTGGCGCTCCTGACATAGGCTGCATGCCTGGCTGACCGTAAGGCATTTGCTGATTTACCTGCTGGTTAGAGTCTGACCGGCCGTATTGCTGGCCGTATGGCGACTGCTGATTTACCTGCTGGCTATAGTCTGGCTGGCTGTATTGCTGGCCGTATGGTGACTGCTGATTTACCTGCTGGCTATAGTCTGGCTGGCTGTATTGCTGGCCGTATGGTGACTGCTGATATCCATTCTGATTTTCGTCCATGAGTTCCCCCCTGCATAGATAAATTTCAAATAGTATAGGGTCCGAAATTTTCTGCCACTTCATTAAAAAAATATACCACAGCAGAGGGACTTATGCCATGTAAATTACAGATATATGCGCAATTCATTTGCATGAATCGATATGTGTGCGGACCTTTATGTGCCTTATTTAATTCTAAATGTGGAAACCAATAATTGTCTTCTCTTCTGAGCCGCCCTGATCTGGCTTTTCGAAATCTTCTGGCAGAAGAGTCATCAGATCCTTCCTGTCAGGCTTATCCACCAGGAGCAGACGACGGGCCTGGCGCATCTTGGCAGCCTCCAGCTTGGTAATATCATTTACGCAGTCGGCGATATAGGAATCCACTTCCTTAAACTGGCAGTTGATGTTATGGAGATTGAACCAGCGGTTTAAAACAAAAAGAAGGCAGCAGACCGGGGAGTCTGCTACCTTCCATTTGTGCTTTATCCTGAAGGGTATGTGTGTTCAGGATAAATTCTTGCATATATCCAATTACGCGACATGCAACTGTCATTACCACATAACCTACGCAAGTTCTCACCCTTGCCTGCCGCGCGATTAGAGGCTTGATTATTAGCTTGGCAACCTGCCTATTTTTTTAGCTAGTCAATAGCTTAGTAGCTAGCCCATTTGCTTTTTCAGCTTGTGAAGCCTCACACGACTGAAGTCGCGTGCTTCCCATCAATTACTCAACAATTTCCAGTCTTACATTGGAAATATGAACCGTTGCTGTTGAGCCAAGGTTACCCATGTTGAATTCAAGACGACCATTGTTGTCGTTCTTTTCTGTCATTTCAAATTCAAATTCGAATGACTGCTTCTCTGTTGTCAGGTCGAATGTTGTATCTTCCAGATATCTGATCCAACCTGCTGTTGGAGCATCCACGCAAGTAATCATCTGACGATCTTCATCTGCATAAGCATCAAATGTAAGCTTATACTTCTGACCCTTCTTCATAGGAAGAGATGGCTGAACAATCTGAATTGAATATGGCTTTGTTCCTTCCTTTTCAGTAGTAACAACAAGCTCGCCATCCTTAATTTCAGCAGTTCCTACACCGTCATTTAACTGAATGAAGTACCAGTTATCTTCATCGTCCAGAGCTTCTGCTTCTGAGAAGTCACCATTCCAAATGAGATTGCCGTCTTCTGTAAGATCTCTGTATTCCAGTTCTGGCTTCTTTACATCTGTGTTGTAAGCATCCTTCTGGTAAACACGAACATAGTCGATCATGTATTCTGCATTGTCGAAGTCTGTGCTATCATCTGGATCTCCTGGCCAGTCACCACCTACAGCAAGGTTAAGCTGTACGAAGAAATTCTGGTTGAATGGTGCTGGGAAAGGCTTTTCATCTTCACCTTCAACAGCTGTGAACCAGTCATTAACTGTGAGGTAAAGCTGATTATCAATGTAGTAGCGGAATTCGCCTGGATCCCATTCTACAGAGAAGATGTGCCATGTATTGGCAAATGTCTCACCATCTGTAAGCTTGAATGTATTCTGCTGCTGGTTGTGAGGCTCACCGTAATGGATTGTTCCATAGGCTGTGGATGTATCATCACCAAGAACTTCCATAACGTCGATTTCACCACACTTAGGCCACTGGCCATAGTATGATTCATCCGTTGGCATCATCCAGCCTGCTGGCCAGAGGCCCTTGCCCTCTGGTACCTTTGCACGAATGCAAACCTTACCATACATGAAGTCCTTCTTGTTCTGAGTCTGAACCTTACCAGATGTGTAGTAAGTTTCTCCATCCTTCTCTGTCTTGATAGCCTTCAGTGTCAGATGACCATCCTTAACGAAAATGTTCTCATCAGAATCTGTGTATTCCTGAAGTTCGTTGTTTGTCCAGCCTGGATCACGAAGTTCCTTGTTCCAGATAGATTCATCCAGCATATCTCCGTTGAATTCATCTGCCCAAAGAAGATTCCATCCTAAAATGTCTGGAGTCTTAACGTCTGTTCTGTAGTCGCCGTTGTCTTCAATGGCAACTGTCTCACTTGCATCCTCAGCAGATGCATCTTCAGCTGTTGCTTCTGTAACTGCCTCTGTAGCTGCTTCTGTGGATGCAGTATTTCCGCAACCTGCCAGAAAAGCAGCTGACATAGCCAGCAGCCCTGCTGTGATTAAAAATTTCTTCTTCATAATAATTCCCCCTTAAATCTATACACTTATATGAACTCACCCATTAGTTACATATTAAAGTACAAATGTTACGTCGTTGTTATCCTGCAGAATGTCTGCTGGGATGTAATTACCTTCCATCTTTACACCATTTACTGTCAGGCTTGTGCAACCAGATTCCTTGTGGCCTGGATTTTCAATCTTAATGTGAAGCTTCTTGCCACGGAATGTCTTTTCAATGTTGAGGCCGTCCCAGTCAGCATTGATTGATGGAGCAAGACGGAGACCGTAGAAGTCAGGACGAAGTCCCAGAATACCTTCTACAGAACCAACCATAACTGTGGAAGCTGTACCTGTCAGCCAATGTACCTGGCTTCTTCCGAAGTGAGGAGAAGCTGGACCTTCTGTGAACTGGCCGTAGCAGAATGGCTCAAGGTGACGAATTTCAGCCTTGTCATTCTGAGATGCTGGGCAGTTCTCGTGGTAGTACTTGTATGCCTGATTACCATGGCCAAGAAGTGCCTCGGCAAGGATCAGCCAACCCTGTGTCTGTGAGAAGATACCTGCATTTTCCTTAGAACCCTGGTTGTAGATAACAGCAAGAGCACCTTCAAATGCATGGCTGTGATATGGAGGATCCATAAGAACAGCACCAAAGTCAGAGTTCAGCTTGTCGTTTACGTTCTGCATAGCAATGTCTGCCTGTTCTGGAGTTGCAAGACCAGAGATAACAGCCCATGACTGTGGATTCAGCCACATGTTTGCTTCTGGGGCCTTTCTCTCACCAATTCTCTCGCCAGCTTCTGTATAGCCACGAATAAATCTGTCTTCATCCCAACAGCAGTCGTTGATGATTTTGCCAAGTTCTGCCTTCTTCTCAGCGGCGTATGCCTTGTATGCATCATCCTTTTCAAATGCAGCAATTTCTTCCATCATGTTCAGTGCATAGTAGAACTGAAGAGCTACGAATGTAGATTCACCATTTGCACCGAGTCTGAGGCAGTCGTTCCAGTCAGCGTAGAGACCAGCTGGCATGTTGTGAGGGCCCAGGTGGTCAAATGAGAACTGGATTGCTCTCTTTAAGTGATCATAAACTGTGCCATGATCCTTATTTGCGTAAACAATATCTTCATTCAGGAATTCAAGATCTCCTGATTCAGCAATGTACTTATAAATTGTTGGGAAGAGCCAGAGAGCATCATCTGCACGGTAAGCAGGATGTCCTGTTTCTCTTACGTAAGACTCATCATCTGGTGTGTCTTCATGACCAGCATTGTGAGTGAACTTAACCAGTGGAAGTCCGCCGCCGTTATCTACCTGAGCAGAAAGCATGAAGCGAATCTTTTCCTTTGCCATTTCAGGCTTTAAGTGGATGATACCCTGAATATCCTGAACCGTATCACGGTAACCATAACCGTTACGAAGTCCGCAGTAGATGAAGGAAGCAGCTCTTGACCAAATAAATGTCATAAAGCAGTTGTAAGCATTCCATGTGTTGATCATTGTGTTAAATCCAGCATCTGGAGTATTTACCTGCAGAGCAGAAAGTCTGTCTTCCCACTGCGCGCAAAGTTCATTTAATTCCTTATTGCAAACAGCTTTAACATCATCATACTTAGAGATGATTTCAGCAGCCATATCTGAGTAATGCATTCCCAGAAGGAAAGCAACTGTCTTTTCTTCGCCAGGTGCAAGAACAACCTTTGTTGAAAGAGCACCACAGTTGTATTCGTTAGCACCTTCGATGTTGCCAAGGTCACCCTTTTCAACACCAACTGGATTGCCATATCTTCTACCGTAACCAAGGAACTCATCTCTGTCACCGCAGAAAGATGAAACTGGGTTACCGGCAAGACCAAAGAAACGCTTTGTTACAATCTTGTGATCTACTTCAGAATCCTGTGCATCCAGATTGCCATGCAGAATGTGCATGATCTTGTTTTCTTCGAACTGTGTTCTTGTGATGAAACGAGAGTACTGAAGATTTACCTGATCCAGCTCATAGTTATCATGGTTTGTAAACTCAGCGAAACCTGTCAATGTCAGATCCTTTTCTTCATTAGAATCATTCTTGACTGTCAGCTCCCAAACTTCATAAGTTGCATCCTTTGGTACATAGTAAGATGCCTCAGCATGAACGCCTTCATAGTCTGTTTCAAAAATAGAATAGCCAAGACCGTGACGAGTCTTTGTCTTGAAATCTGCAAGGTCCTTGCAAACTGGCTTCCATGAAACTGACCAATATTCTTCAAGCTTATTATCACGAATGTAAAGGTAACGACCTGGCTCATCCAGTCCGTTAAATACATATCTGAGAATTCTTCCATCAGCGCCTGATTTGCGGAAGCTGTATCCTCCCGCATTGCCAGAAATCAAAGCGCCATATTCAGGAGAACCCAGGTAGTTCGCCCAAGGTGCTGGTGTATCTGGGCGTGTAATTACATACTCTCTTTTTGCGTCATCAAAATAACCGTAATTCATAATAATTCCTTTCTCTTTCAACCATTCTCGCAAAGTTCATTTGCATAAATCCCTCTTGCAAATGGACTGCGCATACCACATACCTTTTCCTGCTGCAACTTTTCGCCGCAGCAGGTTACTTTCATACTTAATCCGCTTTCATTACTGAAGATCGATTTCAATTACATGCTCTGTATCTGCTGCAAGTTTTTCCAGTTCTGCCTTTGTGATAACTGGAGCACCAGTTCCTTCATCAATAGCAGTTACATCCTTGTCATCCAGCTTGATGGATGCAATCTTGTAAGCACCGAAGTCGAGGTGATTTGGATTGTGAAGATTTATTGCAATCTTCTTACCTGCAAATACCAGTGAAATGCTAGCTTCGCCAGCTGCATCGAACTGCTCAGCAACAAGCTGAGGCTTAACGATGAGATTTCCATATTCACCGCAAACACCAAATACCTTAGTTACCATAGTCATCAGGTACCAGGAAGCAGCACCTGTAAGGTAGTGATACATACCACGACCATCTGCACGGAAGTACTCAGGAATTCCTGGGTAGATACGGGAGATTTCAAAGTCCATAGATGCATCAGCCAGTGACTGCAGTGCCTTGTAACCTTCACGTACCAGACCCCGGCCGTAAAGTGCATTTGCATACATAACTGTCATATGGCTGAATACTGCGCCATTTTCCTTATCGCCATAAGCGAAGCCGAACATACGTCCCATATCGAACTTGAGTTCGTGGAAGTTTGTGTTCAGGCGGTAACCACCGATTTCCTTCTGGTATAAGTACTCATCAGCTGCATGGCAGATTTTCTTTGTGTGTTCAGCATCTGCTGTACCACTCATAATTGTGAATACCTGACCCGTCAGCATCATACGAGGTTCCTGACCCTGAGTAGCCTTTCTTTCAACTGCCTTACCACTGTTGTCATAGTAAGAGTTGTACCAACCATTTTCCTCATCCTGCTGAATCCATTCCTGTGAACGGATACGAGCCTTCAGGCTTTCTGCCATAGCCTCCAGAGAATCAGCAAGTTCTTCTGTACTGTACTTTTCTGTTTGACCAGATACTGCATGCGTAACACCTGCAAGGTAACCATGAAGAATCTTTTCCTGAGAATCGATGAATGTCTTATCTGTAACACCATCCTTGGCAATCTTTCCTGCTGGCTGAATCAGTTTCTTAATTTCCAGGAGGAGCTTAAGTTCTGTAATGCCTTCTTTTGCCATCTTGCGAAGAAGGGAAGCCATTTCTGCAAGGTTGCCAGCATATGCTGCTGTAAAGGCAACACTTTCACCACGGTCTGCTGCCATATCAATGGCATCGTTCCAGTCAGCGCCGCGTAGACGAAGCATACCATGCTCGCCAACTTCATAGTAAGAAGTTAAATGTTCAAGAAGGATGTGCTCCAGAATAGAACCTTCATAAATCTTTCCGTCATCGGTTTTCTGAAGAAGTCCTTCTGATTCGTCCCAAGCTACGTCAATTCCATTTCCACGCATGATCTGAGCATCCTTGAAGTAAGGAGCCATTTCCTTCAGGATTGAGAAGTCACCTGTCTGGTGGATATAGAACATAATTGTCTTGAAAGGCCATACGCCATGATCCATCCAAACTCTTGCAATACCGTTTCTGTCTGCGATAAATTCACCTGGCTTTGAGCCGATGATTGTTGCGTTTGTTCCGTCAATTCTTACACCACGGATATTGTTCAGCAGGTTTGCACGAACATCCTTTGGATCCATGATGAGAAGTGACAGGCAGTCCTGCCAGAGGTCACGCCATCCACGGCCGCCACGACCATAATCGTGATGTGGAAGGAATGAGCATCCATAGATTGCGCGAAGAAATGGCTGGAAGCTTACCCACTTGAGGAAGTTGTCATACTCAGGGGAACCTGCGTGGAAATCAACGTTTGCCATCTTCTTCCAATAAGCCTTTGTTTCTTCCAGTGCCTTTTCTGCCTTTTCCACAGAACCATAGTGAAGAGCAATATCAGAAAGATCGTCTGTATCTTCTCCAATACCCATCATGATTACAAAGCTTCTTGTAGCACCTGGTTCAATATCCTTTGTTCGGAAGCAGATTGCACCAACTGCTTCCTTACCTTCGTAAGATGCACCTGCACCAACACGAAGTGTCTTTTCTTCATTCTTATAAAGTGGAACTGGATGAGTGAATGTACCACCTTCACCCAGGAAAGTTTCTGCAACTGGGATAAAGCCTGCTGGCTTAAGTCCTGCTTCTTCCGCACCAAGTACATAGTAAACTGTGTGATTTACAAGATGTCCTCTTTCGTCAAATGACATGGTTGGCTTTACAACAACACCATCTTCTGTTGTAGAAATTCTGTGAAGCATAGAAGTTACATTTCTATGATCACGAATGTTGTCTGCAGATCTTCCATAAATAGGAATGGCTGCAACAGCACTCATGGACTGAACACGCTCTGATGTATTTGTAATCTTTACGATCATCAGTTCTACATTTGCGTTATAAGGTACGAAAGAAGTAATTTCTGATTCCAGAATTCCATTCTTTGCTGTACGTTCTACCTTCTGCCATAAGAAACCAGCTGTCAGTGTGCTGTCTTCCTGATTTTCTGTATCACGGTCATTCTCTGCTTCTGCAGAAGCACCTGTTGCTGACCATGGACGCTGTCCATCGACCATGCACCAGAAATTTCTTGTAGAACGATTATTATGTAAGTTTTCTATACTGACTGGTTCCATAAGGAATGAAGTCTGTGCAATCTTTGCATCACCACCAAGATTTGGTGTGATGCTGCTCTTTAATCCTGTCTCACTTGCAATTGGAAAATACAATCCACTTGTATTCTCTGCATCGTCTAACTGAAATGTTCCATTCTTGTCGAGAATTTTAATTGTATCCATTTTTACCCATAAACTCCTTTCACAAAGCCACACACATATTGCAGGTCTCTTCCTGCATATCAATTTTCTGCATTTCACATCAATGATAGCTTTAAAATATACCTTTTTTCCCAAAAGATATATCAAAATGAAACAAGAAATATCAGATTCATGAACTAAATTTTCACGAAAATATAAAGCCATATGGGTGTTATGTCAGAATTTTGACATGTGTCAGTCCCCTATGGCTTAATATGGTTTATGTAGGGCAAATTGTCAAGCCAAGTGCAATGTCTCTGAATAATACACTTCATATGGATTGTAAATTCGCCAATTAAAAGCCCCCTTTCCCAGGCCAAAATCCGGGAGAGAGGGCGATTTTTATGCACAGATATGTGAAAGATTTTTAATATGAGGAAATAATTTCTCATATTTTATAGTGATTCAATGCACTTCTGACATTTTTTCTTCACAATTAGTCTAAAAATGTAGGCAAAAATCAGGCCAAGTACCGTCATAACACCAAAATATATGTAAGCATTCACTTTCAGGAAGTGAGAAAGAGCAAATCCGCCGATGAAGATGACACAAGGCACCCAACTACCAAAGATGGCGACCAGCACAGACAGATTTTGCTTAATTGGAATAACCTCCGTGGACCAGTTCATAATCGGTCTTTCCATTCCCACCCACATATCAAAATAAGCAACCATTACAATAAAAATTGCAGAGACCGCTAAGACAAAAATCGCCATTCCCACTGGCAAATGGAATGCGATGATCATACAAATTGCGCAGAAAATCGAAGGAATCAGGGACACAATAACCTGCATTCTTACCTTTGCTCTTACAATCTGAAACGGTGTAACTGGCAAAGACTGCAGTAGCCATATGTTCTTTCCTTCCAGAGAAATAGAAGGGGTTGCCATATCATTCATGGCATTCATAGAACCAATCATAAGGATAGCCAGAGCTGCAAAAATGTCAGATCCCTTTCCAAATGTTCTGCCCATATGTAGAAGCAGATAGTCACTCTTAATCAGAACCAGGATGCCCACAATCAGTAGCATGACAATCCCCAGTCCACAGTTCAGCATGTAATTGGCTGAGGACACGAATCTGGCAAATTCCTTGGAAAGCAAGGCGGCATCCACGGGCTGGGCCTTGAATTCCTTGTTTTTATAAACGAGCTTCTTCCCTGGTCCAGAAGTTGTGGCTATGGACAGAAAGCTCTTTTCAATCAACATCCAGGTTGCAAGAAAAAGAACTATAAAGATGCATAACGTAGAGATTGCGGCAATCACATTTCCCACACCGCCCTGTCCAAAGAGATAAAGTGGGAAGGCTTTCACCTTCAGAGTCTGACCGATTGAATTTGCATTTTCCATAATATAGGAAAGCAGCGCACTGGCCTTGAAATAAAAGAAATAATAAGCCGCAATAAAGACCAATGAAATGAAGGCTGTAATAATACTCTTATTCTTTAATTTCACACTGACCTTTGCCACAATCCAGCCCAGGAAGCAGGAAAGGACAAGCACAATCAGCGTGACTGTAATCAGCATGATCAATGCACATAAAAATGTTTTAAAAGCAACCCCTGCAATTATGAAATATGAAATTTCAGCAGGAATCATGACAGACCACGCATATAAGGCGCCCAACAAATAAACACTCAGGAGTCTGGAATTAATTATGTACTTTACTGGAATTGGCATGGAAAGCAGAAGATCATTATCTTTCGCCAGAAAAAGTGATGAGTAGGTATTGAACACGCTACCAAATGCACCAAGCGCAACAGCCATGCCTCCCATGATGGCAAAATAGAGCCAGCCAAGTCCCACCGGAATCAGTTGCTTACCTGTTGATAACGAAATTGCAGTAAACATGCCACCTAGACAGATAACAATCACCACTACAAAAAAGGTAATAAAGCCTGCAATCTGTCCCTTGGAGCGCATCTTATTTTTCTTTGCGTCAAAGAAGTAAGCCCGGAAAAGTTCATAGAGTTGCTTCTTCACTAAAGTTTTCAGCATTTACTCACCCTCCAGTTCCAGGAATACCTCTTCCAGACTATCATCGCCCTTAACTTCTTCCATGGTTCCAGCCTTAATCAGCTGTCCATTCTTGATAATCGCCACCTTGTCACAAAGTTTTTCAGCAACTTCCAGCACGTGGGTTGAGAAGAAAATTGCTCCTCCCTTTTCGCAATGTTCTCTCATCATTTCCTTCAGCAAATGAGCTGCTTTAGGATCCAGTCCTACGAAGGGTTCATCCATTAAAATAAGTTTTGGTGCATGCAGCCATGCAGAAATAATTGCCAGCTTCTGTCTCATACCATGAGAATAAGACGCAATGGGTTCTGCCAAATGATCTGTCATTTCAAAAATATCCCCGTACTTCTGAATTTTCTCATCTCGCTCTTCCTTGGAAATCTGGAAAATATCCGCTACAAAATTCAGATACTTACTGCCCGACATATATTCATATAAATCTGGATTATCCGGAATATAAGCAATCTTCTTTTTACATTCCAGTGGATCCTCCACAACAGAAGTGCCATCAATGGTGATCTGACCAGATTCGAACTTGAGAATTCCTACAATGTTTTTTAAGGTAGTCGTTTTACCAGCACCATTGTGTCCGATAAATCCATATACTTCTCCTGGATGAATGTGAAGAGTAAGATTATCTACTGCCTTCTTATCACCATAAATTTTCGTTAAACCTTCAATCTTTAACATTTTTGTCTCCCTGTTCCACGCAATCACCCCGGGTTACTATTTGCGTTCTAATTTATCTTTATCGTTTTTGACTATCCTTACGTTTTTATTTATCGTTCTTGACTATCTTTACGTTTTTATTTATCTTTCTTGTTCTTATTTATCTTTCTCATTTTCTCAGTCTTACTTGTTCTCTTTACTCAGTTTTTTCTTGACTTCTGCCTCGGTTCATGATGGTTCTTTCTTGGTTTTCTTTCGTTCTTCCTAGCTTGTCAATACCAAATCCCATTACACCTGTCAAGTGTCAGTTTTATCAATTTTATTGTTTTTTGGAAGTTTCTTCCATCCTTGCCCCTTGCTAATATTTTTTCGTCAGGATTTTTCCTGGCATTTCCGACATCATGCTTGGTGTTACAGCACTTTGCACAGCATTGGCATCCTGGATTGGTTCTCTGCACGGTGGTAATCAGGCTACTAATTACGCAAAGAGTAAGAACCTTGCCGCTGAAGGAAATTCCGCATACAACAGTGGCGTCCAACAGCTGACAACAGATATGGGGTTATGGAACGACATTACAGACATGCAGTTGGAATTCCTCTTCGTCCAGGACAACGGCGATGACGAAAAGGCTGAAGAAACTGCCTACATTCTGCTTTACAAGATACAGGACAACCTGTCAGACGACATGGCAGCCCGGATTGATTGGAATCTGGATTTATCCGATGCAGAATACTCCGACCCAGTGGAAACAATTTCCACCTGGTTGAATCAGGACAATGCAATGGTTTCACCATTTTCTAACGAAGAATTTATCGATTCTTATTTTGAGACAGCAAATGAAGCAGTTCGGTTTAAATCCAAGAGTGCAATGGCTTTTTCTTTTCCCATGGTCATCTTACTTGTATTTACGGTTTTGGAGCTGAACTTCTACAGTAACAGCCCTTTTTATTCAAGTTCGCCTTACTTCCTGACCGGAGCCTTTATTTTTGGATTATTCCTATGCGGGGATGGCGCTTACGAAATCAGACAATCCGTTTATCTAAAACGAAAAGAAGCAGACCAGAAATATGAACTGCAGCTTTTGAATCGAGAATTATCAGAACAGCAGGAATACCAGAATGCAGTAGTAGCACAGGAAGAAAATCTGCGACGCATGCGTCATGACTACAGACATCCCTTAACTGTTTTGAAAGCATATGCTGAGCAAAAAGACGGTGACGGCTTCCTGAAGTATATTGATAACCTGCTTCTGGTTACTCATCCTACTGAAGTACTCACTTCCTACTGTAGCAACATGCCCCTGAACGCAGTTATTTCCTACTACTCTGCTTTAGCTGAAAAGCAAGATGTTGACGTGGATATTGAAGTTAGCCTTCCGGATACTCTCTCTCTGGATTTCGAGAAAGAACTCAGTGTTATCATTGGTAACCTCCTGGAAAATGCCAACGAAATAATTCGAAGAATTGAAAAATAGAAAGGGAAGACCATTCATTCGTTTCCGCACAAAGATTCACAGAAACACCTTAATCATTCAGATGCAAAACAGTATGACTGGCAAACTTAAGAAATGGGGTTATTCCATTTCCAGCAAGCGTGAAGAAGTAGGTATTGGCCTTACCTCCATTGAACATATTGCCAAGAATGAAGGTGGTGGTGTTCATTTCTATCAGGATGGAAATGTGTTTATGTCAGAAGTATATTTGGAAATTGAGAAGTAAAAGAACAAAATAGAATCTGTAAAGCGATTAAAAAAAGAATTTGTAAAGCGAGCAAAAATAGCAAAATAAAAAAGGGGCTGTGAAATAATCAGTCCATGAAAAAAAAGAGAAGTAATAGCTGGAAACAGCCAATTACTTCTCTTTTTTCATGGTAAAATATTACCATGAACAATCAAA
>OMVA01000065.1 GCA_900314445.1 uncultured Lachnospiraceae bacterium
AAAAATAATTTGCAAATGTACGCGCAGTTCATTTGCCATAAGGAGAAAAATATGAAGGGAATTATTCTTGCTGGCGGTTCCGGCACAAGACTTTATCCATTAACAAAGGCTGTTTCAAAGCAGATGATGCCTGTTTATGATAAGCCAATGATTTATTACCCACTTTCAACACTGATGCTTGCTGGTATTCGTGAGGTTCTGATTATTTCTACACCTCGTGATCTGCCTGCATTTGAGCAGCTTTTCGGTGATGGCTCTCAGCTGGGTATGAGCTTCAGCTATGCAGTTCAGGAGCAGCCTCGTGGACTTGCTGATGCCTTCATCATCGGTGCTGATTTCATCGGTTCCGACCATGTTGCCCTGGTACTTGGCGATAACATCTTCTACGGACAGAGCTTTTCTAAGGTTCTCCGTGCCGCAGCTGAGCGTGAAAAGGGTGCTACCATCTTCGGTTACTACGTTAAGGATCCAAGAGAATATGGCGTAGTTGAATTCGATGAGTCCGGTAAGGCTCTTTCTATCGAAGAGAAGCCAGAGAATCCAAAGTCAAATTACGCAGTTCCAGGTCTTTACTTCTACGACAACGACGTTGTTGAAATCGCGAAGAACGTAAAGCCATCTGCTCGTGGTGAAATTGAAATCACATCCATCAACAACGAATACCTTCGTCGTGGCGAACTCATGGTTGAAACTCTTGGCCGTGGCTTTGCTTGGCTGGATACAGGTAACCATGACATGCTTCTGGATGCAGCGGACTTCGTAGCAGCATTCCAAAAGAGACAGGGCCTTTACATTTCTTGTATCGAAGAAATCGCTTACAAGAGAGGCTTCATCGATAAGGAACAGCTCCTCAAGCTTGCTGAACCACTTATGAAGACACACTATGGTCAGTATCTTGTAGATGTTGCAAATGGACTGTAAGGCGCAAGCTGCAAATGATTCGAAATAAAGTTCTATTTTGAAATTGAAGTAGAAGCCCGGTTTTGTGCTTGTACTGGATTTCAAGTTGATTGATCTTTAGAAATTTAAATTGAGTAATAAGGCAGGTGGAACAATTTGTTCTTCCTGCCTTCTCAGTTTTTTTGGAGGGTTAAGATGATTTATACTTGTCCGAATTGTGGGACTCCTGCATGAAAACCTTGCAAAATGCCTATTCTCTGCTATAATGGGAACGATTTAAAAGCGTTGATAGAGACCCGATTGAGTCGCTTCTCCTTTTACAGGGAACGAAAGTCATAGACTGAGAGCTTTCGCAAAGGATGGATTTGAAAGGCAACACTCTGGAGCAAAAAGTAAATAAGAGTCATAAATGCGGGTGGTACCGCGGATGAGATTTGACGAGTCAGCTGGTCTGATGAGTCTGAGAATAGAACTTATTCGCCCCGGAACAAGAAGTACAGGCTTCTCGTTCCGGGGTGTTTTTATCGTTTAGCGCTCCACAGTGTTAAGGTGAAAAAAGCGCCGGTGGATCAAGCTAAAGACAAAGTAATTATTTTAGTATAGAGGAGTAAAGACATGAGTAACAAGTACAGAGACAAAACAATTGACAAAATGTCTGAAGGCGACATCGGAAGCACAGTACGCCTTGCTGGCTGGGTAGAAAATATCCGTGACCACGGTGGTGTATCCTTCATCGATCTTCGTGACATGTATGGTGTAATGCAGGTAGTTCTTCGTGATACCAGCCTTCTTGATGGCATCCAGAAGGAACAGGCTATCTCCGTTGAGGGTAAGGTAGACCACAGAGACGAAGAAACATACAACCCTAAGATTCCTACAGGAACAATCGAACTGGAAGCGCATTCCATCGATATCCTTGGACAGGTTTACAGCCAGATTCCTTTTGAAATCATGACATCTAAGGAAGTACGTGAAGACGTACGTCTGAAGTATAGATATCTGGATCTTCGTAACGAGAAGGTTAAGAACAACATGATCTTCCGTTCAAAGGTTATCAGCTACTGCCGTAAGAAGATGGAAGAAATGGGATTCATGGAAATCCAGACTCCTATCCTTTGTGCATCTTCTCCAGAAGGCGCTCGTGACTATATCGTTCCTTCACGCCGTTTCAAGGGTAAGTTCTATGCCCTTCCACAGGCACCACAGCAGTACAAGCAGTTACTCATGGTTTCTGGATTTGATAAGTACTTCCAGATTGCACCTTGCTTCCGTGATGAGGATGCTCGTGCAGACCGTTCACCTGGTGAATTCTACCAGCTGGACTTTGAAATGAGCTTTGCTACACAGGAAGATGTATTCAAGGTTGGTGAAGAAATCCTTACATCTGTATTTAAGGAATTCGCTCCAGAGGGCTATGAAGTAACACAGGCTCCATACCCAATCATCAGCTACAAGCAGGCTATGCTTGAGTTTGGTTCGGATAAGCCAGATCTTCGTAACCCGCTTCGTATTATTGATCTGTCTGAATTCTTCAACAGATGTACATTTAAGCCATTCCAGGACAAGACAGTTCGTGCAATCAATGTTCCTAAGAAGCTTTCTAAGGGTCAGCATGAAAAGATGCTTAAGTACGCACAGTCTATTGGTATGGGCGGTCTTGGTTACCTTGAAGTTCTTGAAGATGGCACATATAAGGGACCTATCGATAAGTTCATTCCAGATGATATGAAGGAAGAACTTCGCGAGAAGGCAAGCCTTAAGGTTGGCGACACAATCTTCTTTATCGCGGATAAGGAAATGGCTGCAGCAAACTTTGCCGGTCAGATTAGAAATGAACTTGGCGCTCGTCTTGATCTTTGCGAGAAGAATGCATACAGATTCTGCTATGTAAACGACTTCCCAATGTTCGAACTTGACCCGGAAACAAAGAAGATTGGATTTACTCACAACCCATTCTCAATGCCACAGGGCGGCCTGGAAGCGCTGAATGAAAAGGATCCTCTGGATATCCTTGCTTACCAGTACGATATCGTTTGTAACGGTGTTGAACTTTCTTCCGGTGCTGTTCGTAACCACGACATGCAGATTATGGAAAAGGCATTTGAAATTGCTGGATACTCTAAGGAAGTTCTGGAACAGAAGTTCGGAGCTCTTTACACAGCATTCCAGTTTGGTGCACCTCCACACGCTGGTATGGCACCTGGTATTGACCGTATGATCATGCTCCTCCGCAACGAGGACAACATCCGTGAAGTTATTCCATTCCCTATGAATGGTAACGGACAGGATATGATGTGCGGCGCTCCAAACGAAGTAACAGAAATGCAGCTTCGTGAAACACATATCAAGATTCGTCAGTAATCTTGCAAATGAAATTGCCGGGATTTCTGCTTGCTGCAAGTAGCAGTGAGTATATTAGTCGGCAGAAGTAGATAGAACCAGACTTAAGGCTTTGTTTCGGCAAAGTCCTAATTGTGAATATGAAATATTGAAAAGTAAGCACTTTTGGGGCAGGTGAGGGGCGTGGGCAACTCATTTGCCTAAAAAGAGAAAGGCAGGTGCCGAGTATGGAAATTACCGATGAGACAATCGAATATGTCGGAATCTTAGCCCAGCTGGAACTCTCTGATGAGGAGAAGAAAGCTGCAAAGAAGTCTATGACAGAGATGCTCGACTACGTAAACAAGTTAAACGAACTGGACACAAGTGATGTTGAGCCAATGAGCCACACATTCCCAGTTGCAAATGTTATGCGTGAAGACGTAGTAACAAATGGTGATGACAGTGAGAATATGCTGAAGAATGCACCAGAAAAGACAGAGAACGCATACATAGTTCCTCAGACATTCTAGTAGAAGGATGTACACTGGACAGGCAGATGAAATGACTGGTAGTCGCAAAATTCATTTGCAGAGATTTGCTTGAAATTTAGGAGACGACATATGGAAAAAGAAAAGATTTTAGCGCTTACAGCGGTAGAACTTGGAAAGGCAATTGCAGCAGGGGAAACAACTTCTGTGGAAGCTACCAAGGCATATCTTGACCAGATGGACGCAGTAGAAGGTGCAATCCACTCTTACGTAACAGTAGAAGCGGAAAGTGCTCTTGCGGCAGCTGAGGCAGCAGATGCTGCAATTAAGGCAGGCACACTTACAGGTCCTCTTGCTGGTGTTCCAATCGCTGTTAAGGATAACATGTGCATAGAAGGCTCTCGTACTTCATGCTCATCACATATTTTAGAGAACTTCGTACCAACATTTACAGCAACAGCTGTTAAGCGTCTGCAGGATGCTGGTGCAGTAATTCTCGGCCGTACAAACATGGATGAATTTGCCATGGGTTCTACAACAGAAACATCTTACTATGGCCCAACTTCAAATCCATGGAATTTAGAGCATGTACCAGGAGGATCCAGCGGTGGTTCAGCTGCAGCAGTTGCAGCTGACGAATGCGCAATGGCTCTGGGTTCTGATACAGGTGGATCTATCAGACAGCCTGCATCTTTCTGTGGTGTAACAGGTATCAAGCCAACATATGGCCGCGTATCTCGTTATGGACTCATTGCTTATGGTTCCTCTCTTGACCAGATCGGACCTCTGGGTAAGGACGTTACAGACTGTGCTACCGTTCTGGAAATGATTTCTGCTCATGATGAGAAGGATTCAACATCTGCTGACCGTGATGACATTAAGTTCACAGAAGCACTTGTGGATAATGTGAAGGGACTGAAGATTGGTCTTCCTCGAGACTATTTTGGCGAAGGTCTTGACCCAGAAGTTAAGGAAGCAGTTCTCGCTGCGGCTGAAACACTTCGCCTTAAGGGCGCCATCGTTGAAGAGTTCGACCTTGGTCTTGTTGAATATGCGATTCCTGCATACTACGTAATCGCCTGTGCAGAAGCTTCCTCAAACCTGGAACGTTTCGATGGCGTTAAGTACGGTTTCCGTACACCAGATTATGCAGACCTGCATTCTATGTATAAGAAGACTCGTTCCGAAGGCTTCGGACCTGAAGTAAAGCGTAGAATCATGCTTGGTTCTTTCGTACTTTCGTCCGGTTACTTCGATGCTTACTATGTAAAGGCACTTCGCGTAAAGCACATGATTAAAGATGCTTTCGATAAGGCCTTTGAAAAATACGATGTTATCCTGGGACCATGTGCTCCAACAACAGCACTGAAGAAGGGCCAGTCACTTAGCGACCCACTGAAGATGTATCTGGGAGATATCTACACAGTATCTGTAAACCTTGCAGGACTTCCAGGCATCTCACTTCCTTGTGGCTATGATGCAAATGGACTGCCTATCGGTCTGCAGTTACTTGGTCAGACATTTGATGAAAAGACAATTATCCGTGCAGCTTATTCCTTTGAGCAGACTTTTGTTGATGAAAAGAAGAAGCCGGATCTTACAGCTGTAGAAGGGAGGGCCTAAGTATGAGCAAGGATTATGAAGTAGTCATCGGACTGGAAGTCCATGTTGAGCTGAACACAAAGACAAAAATCTTCTGTGGATGTTCTACAGAATTTGGTGGTGCACCTAACTCACACGTATGTCCAGTATGTGCTGGTATGCCTGGTTCCCTTCCTGTTCTCAATAAGGAAGTTCTCCATAAGGCAATCGCTGTAGGTCTTGCTACAAACTGTGATATCACAAGAGATAGTAAATTCGATCGTAAGAACTATTTCTATCCTGATAATCCACAGAACTATCAGATTTCACAGCTCTATTTCCCAATCTGCCGCAATGGTAAGGTGGAAATTGAATTGAAGGATGGCACAAAGAAATTTGTACGTATCCATGAAATTCATATGGAAGAAGATGCTGGTAAGCTGGTTCATGATGCAGCAACAGATGAAACATATGTTGACTTCAACCGTTCCGGTGTTCCACTGATCGAAATCGTATCGGAACCGGATATGCGTTCTTCTGAAGAAGTTATCGCATACCTGGATACACTTCGTGAAACAATCCAGTACCTGGGTGCGTCTGACTGTAAGCTGAACGAAGGCTCTATGCGTGCCGACGTTAACCTTTCCATCAGAGAAAAGGGTTCCGAAGAATTTGGTACAAGAACAGAAACAAAGAACCTGAATTCCTTCAAGGCAATTCAGAGATGTATTGAAAATGAAATTGGCCGTCAGATCGACATTATTGAAGAGGGCGGAAAAGTAATGCAGGAAACACGTCGTTGGGATGATGATAAGGAATATTCTTATCCAATGCGTTCCAAGGAAGACGCCCAGGACTACCGTTACTTCCCAGATCCAGACCTGGTACCAATCCATGTTTCGGAAGAAATGATTAATGAAATTAAGGCTGAGGAACCTGAGTTCCGTCCAGCTAAGAAGATCAGATATCAGGAAGAACTTGGCCTTCCAGAGTATGATGCAGATCAGATCACATCTGAAAAGCATCTGACAGAACTTTTGGAAGGTGCTGTTGCACTTGGGGCTGATGCCAAGAAGGTTTCTAACTGGCTTATGACAGAAACTATGCGTCTTATGAAGGAAACATCAACAGATGCAGATAAGCTGAAGTTCTCAGCGGAGAATCTTGCAAAGCTGGTTAAGCTGGTTGAGTCTAAGGAAATCAACAATGCAGTTGCCAAGGAAGTGTTCGAGAAGGCTGTATTTGCTGAGAACCTGGATCCTGAACAGTATGTTAAGGACAATAACATGTCTACAAAGGCAGATGCAGGCCAGCTGGAAGCAGTTGTTGAAAAGGCAATTGCAGCAAACCCTAAGGCTGTTGAAGATATTAAGGCTGGTAAGGGTAAGGCCATCGGCGCTATTGTTGGTTTCGTTATGAAGGAAATGAAGGGTAAGTGTGACCCAGGCGAAGTAAACAAGCTGATTAACCAGAAGTTGAATTAATTATATTTCCGGCAAATGAATTTGCCGGAGATTTATCCTAATCGGTGGCATTTCATTTGTCCAAAGAGTTTTCCAATCCGTGACAAGTTCATTTGCCAGAGAGAGGAAAAATCTCGGGATTGGAAAATTTCTCCGATATGGGTTATTATTAGTGTTAGGCATGAAATAAGGACATAAGCGTTAAGTTTTGGACAAGGCGCAAGAAAAATACACGGTAGGAGCAGAGTGCTCCAGAAGGGATTTTTATGAGAACATATCTTGTAACTGGCGGTGCCGGATTTATCGGATCTAACTACATTCATTACATGTTTGAAAAGTACGGTGATGAAATCAAAATCATCAACGTTGATAAGCTTACATATGCAGGTAATCTTGAGAACCTTGCCGACCTGGAAGGAAGAAGTAATTATGAATTCGTAAAGGCTGATATCTGCGATAAGGAAGCTATCTCAAAGATCTTTGCAGAGAACGACATTCAGCGTGTTGTTCACTTCGCTGCAGAAAGCCACGTTGACCGTTCTATCAAGGAGCCAGAAGTATTCATCAATACGAACGTTCTTGGTACAACAGTTATGCTTAACTGCGCAAAGGCAGCTTGGGAAAAGGAAGATGGCACATTCTTAGATGACCATAAGTTCCTCCATGTTTCAACTGACGAAGTTTATGGTTCCCTGGATAATGATCCAAACGCATACTTCTATGAGACAACACCAATCGATCCTCACAGCCCATATTCTGCATCAAAGGCTTCTTCCGATCTGATTGTTAAGGCTTATGTTGATACCTATCATTTCCCAGCTAATATCACAAACTGCTCAAATAACTATGGTCCTTACCAGTTCCCAGAGAAGCTGATTCCACTGATCATCAACAATGCTCTTCATGGTAAGACACTTCCAGTTTACGGCGATGGTAAGAACGTTCGTGACTGGCTCTATGTTATGGACCATGCTAAGGCTATCGATATGGTTCAGGAAAAGGGCAAGCTTGGTGAGAGATACAATGTTGGCGGACACAACGAGAAGCAGAACATTGAAATCATCCACACAATTCTTGACACACTTCTTGAGTACCTTCCGGATTCAGATCCTCGTAAGGCAAACGTTTCTTACGACCTAATCAAGTACGTAGCTGACCGTAAGGGTCATGACCGTCGTTACGCTATCGCTCCAGATAAAATCAAGGAGCACCTTGGCTGGTATCCAGAAACAATGTTCAAGGATGGTATCAAGCTTACAGTTAAGTGGTACCTTGAGAACGAGGAATGGATGGAGCACGTAACTTCAGGTGACTACCAGAAGTACTACGAGAGCATGTACTCTAATCGCTAAATCCATTTGCCACATTCCTTGTGCAAATGAACTGCGCGGGCAACCTTGCCCCTACGGAAAAATAAAGAAAAACAGGATTCAACTTTGCCGGGACTGCAAAAGTAGTCCCGGCTCAGTTGGGTTTTTAAGGGACTTATTAGAATAGATGAATTACAAGAGGAAGGATCAATTTAGAAAATTAATATCGGCAGGGCAGGCTTTCCTGATTCTTGCTATCGAGACTCTCATGTTTAGCTGGGTCTGGTTTAAGGCATACGACTTTGGCTATGAGAAGACTCATCCATTCAATGGTGCTGACTTTATGATTATTGGCATTTATGCAGTCATTGTTGGCGTACTTACAAAGCTGAATGGTGGCTACAAATTTGGACATCTGCGTCTAATGGATGTCATTTTCTCCCAGGTACTTTCTGTAACAGGAACAAACTTCCTTTTCTACTTCCTCATCGACGTTATCGTTCGTCAGATGGTAAATGTAGGTTGGATGCTGCTTCTTACAATGGTTGAAATCATCGTGATTTTAATCTACAACGGCATGATGCATGTGCTGGAGAGAAAGCTTTATCCACCAAGACAGCTTCTGCTGGTTTATGGGGATAAGGGACCTATGGAAATGCTGAAAATGTTCCATACCAGACAGGATAAGTTCGTCATTGAAGAGGGCATTCATGCCGGAAGTGACCGTGCTGAAATTCTTCAGAAGGCCATGAAATATGATGGAATTATTATTCACCGTATTGAACCAGGGCTGAGAAATGAATTGCTCAGACTTTGTTACGAAAATGATATCAGAGCATATATCGTTCCAAATATCGCAGACATCGTATTATGGTCCTGCGGTAATACACATCTTTTTGATACACCAATGTTGGTGACAAGAAATCACGGCATTACTGTGGTTGAAGCATTCTTCAAACGACTGATGGATTTATTCTTATCCTTCATTATTTTAGTTATGTTCTCACCAGCCATGTTACTGGCAGCTCTTGCTGTAAAGCTGGAAGATGGCGGCCCTGTTATTTACAGACAGGAAAGAGTTACAAAGGGTGGAAAGCACTTCATGATTATGAAGTTCCGTTCCATGAAAATAAATTCGGAAAAGCATGCAGTTCTTGCCTCTAAGGATGACTGCAGAATTACCCATGTGGGCCGTGTGCTCAGATCCCTTCACATTGATGAACTTCCTCAGCTCTTCAATGTATTCAAAGGAGAAATGTCTCTGGTAGGTCCACGTCCAGAGCGTCCGGAATTTATTGAACAATATAAATCAGAAATTCCAGAATTTGACTATCGTCTCAAGATGAAAGCTGGCCTTACAGGCTTCGCCCAGGTCTATGGACGTTATAGAACGACTTCTTATAATAAACTTAAAATGGACATCACTTATATCGAGCATTATTCACTCTGGCTTGATTTAAAGATTTTATTCCTCACATTCAAGATTCTCTTTATCAAGGACAACTCAGAAGGTGTGGATGATAGTGATACTCGTGGTAAGTAAAAGGACTGGGAAAAAGGCCAGGGGAGAAAGAATCTGGTTATCCCAGGAATGGCAGAAAAATAGTTCGTGGAAATGAATGATTGTTCATAGGAATGATTAGTATACACTTCATGGAAATGAACGGAAAAAGAGTATTGGGTAATGGTAGAGCTTACAGTGGTGATGCCTGCCTACAATGAAGAGGAGCGGATTTACCGCAATCTCTTAGAGGCGGCAAGACAGATAGAAAAATTTGAACCTTCCTTTCGTATTGTGGTTGTAAACGACGGAAGTTCGGATCATACAGATGCAGAAGTTCGCCGTGCTATGGCGCAGGATTCCCGAATTGGTCTGATTACTTATAAGCACAATGAAGGAAAAGGCTATGCAGTTCGGCGCGGTATGCTTGCAGCTCGTTCACCATACGTGGCCTTTCTGGATTCAGATTTGGAACTTCCTCCATATCTCCTAGCAGATTTTCTTTCGGAAGCCCGTAAGGGTGCGGATGTGGTAATCGGTTCCAAAATGCATCCAGATTCCAAACTGGAATATCCACTCATGCGACGTATATTGAGCGTGGGTTACTACATATATCTGAAAGTCCTTTTTAGTATGAAATTAAGGGACACCCAGACAGGAATCAAGTTATTTAGAACTTCATGTATTCGTCCAATTTTAGAAGCAACTCACGCTGTGAAATTTTCCTTTGATATTGAGATTCTTGCTCGGGCAAGCAGACTTGGTCTCACCATCAAGGAAATGCCAGTAGTGGTTCACTTCTCAAGAAATAGAGCGGATCGCTCCAAGATTCGCCTCTCCTCAATCTTCCAGATGTTCTGGGATGCCATTCGAATTAAGAATCGATTGAGAAGAGAAAAATATAGAGTTAATTAGCAAAATGTGTATGCAACCAGATAGGAGAAGATTGCATGAGTACTTTTGATGATTTCGACGATTTCGATGACTTAGATGGCTTTGCCAAAGAAGTCCTTCGAGATGAAAAGAAGAAAAAGAAGGCAGAAAAAAAGCAGGCCAAGGCTGATAAAGCTGCTGCAAAACTGGCTGCCATCGAAAATGAAAAGAAAATTGAAGAACAGTATGCTGCTGCCATGAAACTGGAAGAAGCGCAGAAGGCTGCTGAAGAAAAAGCTAAGGCTGAGAAAAAGGCTGATCCAGCAACAAGTGCTGTAAAGCCAGAGAAGCAAACTCACCCAGAGGCAGGTGCCACAAGTACTTCAGCAAAGTCAGCAACAATTGCATCAGTAAAGCCTGATACAAGTACAAAGGCAGATGCCGTAACTGGTACAAAGTCTGATACAAGTACAAAGTCAGATGCTGCAACTGGTACAAAGTCTGCTACAAGTACTAAGCCAGCAACAGCCACTGGGGCAAAGCCAGCTACAGAAGCAACTGGCTCAGAAGCCACAACTGACACAAAGTCTGTAGCAAGTGCTAAGCCAGCAACATCAGCAAGGTCAGCAACAGCCACTGGAGAAAAGACAGCTACAGCAGCAAAAGCAGCAACAGGAGCAAATGCTGTAAAGCCAGCAAAGAAAAAGACAGAAAAGAAGTCGGCATATGTACGTCCGGAACGTGTGGATGATCCAATCCGCCGTGCGCAGATGGACGCCTTCTTTAATGATAAATCTTACTATGGTGAACGTGACGCAGAGGAAATGGAAGACGTGGACTTTGACGATGACGACGAAGAGTCACCACGTAAGAAAAAGAAGAAAAAGAGCATCAAGGGCTGGATTGTGGCCTTCGTTATTGAACTTCTTCTTATCGCAGGACTGGGTTACGGAATCATGCGTACTTACACGCATAAGAAGTATCAGACGGTTGGCGATGTGACGGATATCAAAGAAGCAGACCTTAAGGTGAATGATGGTGTAAATCCTGATATGCTGCAGGGATATAAGATGATTGCCCTCTTCGGTATCGATGCCCGTGACAACTCTTTGGGTAAAGGTAACCGAAGCGATGCCATTATGATCTGTGCCATCAACCAGAAGACAAAGGATGTAAAAATCGCTTCTGTTTACCGTGACACCATGATGCAGATTGAAACAGACAAGGGCGCCATTACTGCAAAATGTAATGCGGCCTATGCCTACGGGGGTCCTGAACTTGCCGTGCAGACTCTGAACAAAAATCTGGATTTAAATATTTCTGAATATGTAACAGTTAACTTCGAAGGCCTGTCACGTGCCATCGATTCCCTGGGTGGTATCGAACTGCATCTGACAGAAACAGAAGTTAATGCCATGAATAAGATCCTGGCTGGTCAGGTTGCTGACGGCGGCCTGGTTGCTAACCCTGTGGTTATGCCTTCCGACAAGAAGGAAGCTGACTTTATTCTGAACGGTGTTCAGGCAACAGCTTACTCTCGTATCCGAAGCACAGACCAGGGTGATATCACTCGTACAGAGCGTCAGCGTACCGTTTTAGTTGCCATGCTTGGCAAGGCCCGCACCATGGATTCTGCAACGCTGGACAAGTTTATCGAGACCGTGCTTCCTTACATTGGAACATCCGTAACGGAAGATGAGTTCTATGAGTATGCCCACAACATCACCAGGTATCAGCTGGGTGAGACCACGGGATTCCCATTCAAGTACTCCGATTACACCACAAAGGAAAAGGGCGCCTGTCTGGTTGCTCAGAACCTGAACCAGAATGTAACTGCTCTGCAGAGATACTTCTTTGGCACTCTGGGCTATGAGCCAACAGCTAACGTTAAGGCCATTTCCCAGACCATTACTACGGAGACAGGCATCGACGATGCAGGCCCGATCAACCTTCCAGGAGAGGGGCACAACTTGAAGCCAGTTGCCACAGAGGGGGACGCAGACAGCCAGTAAAC
>OMVA01000066.1 GCA_900314445.1 uncultured Lachnospiraceae bacterium
CATTAATCCTCAAAGTGATCCGCCACATCCTTCAGCAGATTAATGATTTCCAGATGCTGAGGACATACGCCTTCGCACTGACCACAAGCGATACATTCACTGGCCTTACCAAAGTCCTTAGTCAGATTGTCATAATATTCACCCTGTGGTGTCCAGTCCTTACCCTTTACTTCCTGCAGGTCTGCGTTGTAAAGAGAGAAATACTTTGGAATAGCAATCTGCATTGGACATCCTGGTGCACAGTAACTACAGCCTGTACAAGGAATTGTAATATTCTTATTAATCAGATCTGCTGCCTCTTTAATTCTCTTGGCTTCTTCTTCATTGATTGGAACAAAATCCTGCATATAAGAAGTATTGTCTTCCAGCTGTTCCATATTGCTCATACCAGAAAGGACTACAAATACATTTTCCTGGCTGGCGGCAAATCGAATTGCCCAGGAAGGAATGGATGCCTCTGGATTATATTCCTGAAAGAGATTCTTTACAGAATCTGGAACTGCAGCCAGGGTACCGCCCTTTACTGGTTCCATAACAATCACCTGCTTGCCATGCTTTGCAGCCACTTCATAACATTTGCGAGACTGCACCCCAATCGAATCCCAGTCCAGATAATTAAGCTGAAGCTGAACATACTCAAACTCAGGATGCTCTGTCAGAACCTTATCCAGAAGTTCTGGACCATCATGGAAAGAGAAACCAATGTGACGAACCAGCCCCTGCTTCTTCTTTTCCTGAATCCAGTTAAAGCAATCCAGTTTCTTATACACTTCAAGGGAATGGGTGTTGATATCGTGGAGCAGATAATAATCAAAATAATCTACGCCAGTCTTTCTACGCTGCTCATTGAAAATCTTATCTCTGTCCTCAAGAGTCTTAATGAATCCTGAATGGAGCTTTGTTGTCAGCGTAAAGGCGTCACGATCATGGCGAGAAACCAGAACTTCCTTCACAGCCTCCTCGCTCTTAAAATTACAATACATCCAAGCGGTATCAAAATAAGTAAAGCCCTTCTCCAGGAATCGATCCACCATTTTCTTTGTTTCTTCCAAATCAATAGATCCGCCATCATCCGGGTTTGTCAGTGGCAGACGCATGAGTCCAAAACCTAATTTCTTTGCCATATTTATTCTCCTCTTTCTCAGGCTTTCCAGCCTCTTTTCCAGTTAAAAGCAACTGTCTCTATTATAGCAAATGAACTGCGCATCTACATTGCTATTCTTTTATATTTTTGTCATTTCTATTACCTGCCTTCCATAAACCATCGATTATTTTCTTCATAAAAGAGATAACACTGTACCCCAGAATCCGGCAGGTATATCGGATTCCAGCTCCTCCTGCTTTCAGACTGGCAGCCCGTCTCACGTCCAGGATTCTGTCTATCACATAAACCTTGCCATCACTCCACCGAATTCGTCTCGGCTGCAGAATTCCCTCTCTGGTAAAAACAGCGTCCACATCTACATAAACCTTCTCTGCAGAAGTTCTTTCTCCTGCCGAAAGTTCTTCCTCTGTCATTACTTTTAACTTTTCATCTGGATTATCAAGATTGACGAAAACAGTGACTTCCGTGTCTTCGGTCGTGTCGTTGCCTGACCTTTGACAAATTCCTCTTTTTTCACTACTATCATTTCGCAATAGACTCCAGTCTATTAGAAAACAAGTGAAGAAGACGAAAATGAAAGTTCTCAAAAAAATTAAAAACATTTTAACCATAGACCCAGTTCTCACCATTGCAGGTATCCTTGCTCTGATTTCCTGCATATTTGTCCATCCCGACAGAACATACGCTTCCTATATCGATTTCCGTGTACTTGGAATTCTCTGTATGCTTATGCTCATTGTGGCCGGACTTATGGAGGCTGGGTTATTTGATATTTTAATGCATGCCCTTCTGGCCCGGGTACATTCCGCAAAGGCTCTGTCCCTTTCTCTCATCCTGGTGTCCTTCTTTATGAGCATGTTCCTCACCAACGATGTGACCCTGATCACCATCGTACCCTTTACCATTATGACCATCAGCCATACCGGTATTGCCATACCAAATCACTACGGCAGCCACACCCTGCTGCGTTACCGCCTTATGCTGACCCTAATTCTGGAGACACTGGCGGCAAACCTGGGATCCATGTTACTGCCAATTGGAAATCCTCAGAACCTTTACCTCTACAACTATTTCTCCATGAACCTGGGACATTTCCTCATCACCATGCTACCTTTCACCCTGCTGTCCTTCCTTCTCTTAATCGGTGCCGTTCATCTCTTTATCCCAAACGACGGTACTGTAAAGAAGGCAAATGAGATTGTCGCAGCAGAGAAGAAGGCAGAAAAGAAAGCGACAAAGAAAGAAAGTGGAAAAGAATATGAAAAAGAATCAGAATCTAAAAATAAAACTCGCTTACTCTTACTCTACGCCATCCTCTTTGTCATTGCTGTGCTGACTGTAGCTCGCATTGTGGATTACAAACTGGCCTTTCTGGCAGTGGCTGTCATTACACTTTGTGTAAAGCCAAGACTCTTTAAAGAAGTAAATTACAGGCTTCTGATTACCTTCGTATTCTTCTATGTATTAATCGGTAATTTGGGACGTATTCCAGCCTTCCACGACTGGCTGGTATCCATCACAAAAACAAATCCGCTTTTAATCAGTGTCGCAGCATCCCAAGTTATTTCCAATGTACCTGCTGCAGTACTCTTCTCCAGCTTTACACCTAGCGCAGATAACCTGTTGATTGGCGTGAATCTGGGTGGACTGGGAACATTGATTGCATCCATGGCCAGCCTCATCACCTACCAGCAGTACTCAGCAGAAATGCGCTCCCTGAATAGAAAGCACGCCATTCGGGATTACATTATTTACTTTACCAATTACAGTCTTGTATTCCTTGTTGCTTTACTTGTTCTTGCTCGAATTATAAAATAAGAGAAATCATTTACTTCGGGGGATAATGACATGAAATTTAAAGATTTGAAAAAACATATTGGGACAGCAGTTCTTGCTGTCCTTTTCTCTTTTTCCTTAAATGGCTGTCTGGACCTTACCAGTACAAGTGAGACCGCATGCCCAGTCACCATTGTCACAAGCGAAGAAGAAATTAGCACAGAAACTGCAAGTCCAGAAGACGCAAGTCCTGCTACTGAAAGTAATGCCACTGCAAGTAATGCTACTACATCTTCCGTCACTGCAAACTCAGATACAAACACTTTAGATTCCAATAACTCCCTTACTACAGAGTCTGATACAAACAGTACTAGCAATCCAAGTCAGTCAGAAGACTCAAGACAGTCTCTCCTGGAAGAAATCCAGGCAGACGTCCTGGCTCTTCCTGCTTATAGCAAAAGTGCCAGTCTAAAACTAAACAATAACACTCCATATTTCACTGAGGATGAGATTGCAGTCGCTGCAAGTAGCTCCTACGAAGCCTACTCTCCTCTTGATTCCTTAGGCAGATGCGGCATTACTCAGGCAAGTCTAAGCCTTGATACCATGCCCACAGAGGAACGTGGGGAAATTGGTTCTGTAAAACCAAGTGGCTGGCACACCGTGAAGTATGACGGCATTGATGGTAATTACCTTTACAACCGTTGCCACCTCATTGGCTACCAGTTATCCGGCGAAAACTCCAACACTCGAAATCTCATTACAGGAACCCGCTACATGAATGTGGAAGGCATGCTTCCATATGAAAATAAAACTGCAGACTACATCAAGAGCACAGGGAACCACGTTCTCTACCGTGTCATTCCTATTTTTGAAGGAGACAATCTCCTGGCCTCTGGAGTCACCATGGAAGCCTATTCCATTGAAGATGCGGGCAAAGGCTTATCCTTCTGTGTCTACTGCTACAATGTCCAGCCTGGTATCACCATAAACTATGTAAACGGCGACAGCACAGGTCCTGCCTTCACTGGAAGCACAACAGGAAGTACAACAGAAAACACAACAGACAGCAAAACGGAAAGTAAGACAGAAAGCACAGAACAAAGCAGCACTTTTAAACAGAATAATGGAAATGAGATTAGCAGCACTTATATCCTCAATACCAACACCAGAAAGTTCCATCGACCTGACTGTTCTTCTGTAAAAAAAATGAAGGACAAAAACAAGGCAGAATTCACTGGCACGAGAGAGGAAGCCATTGCCGCAGGCTATGACCCATGTGGCAACTGCAATCCATAGAGTTCATGAAAGCAAACACAACAGTTTTTATCCGCCACGCGAGTGGCATAACACACATAAAA
>OMVA01000077.1 GCA_900314445.1 uncultured Lachnospiraceae bacterium
CATATTGGCTGTTACCTGAAAATATTCATAGCGTCCATTTTTCCTGGCAACAAAGGCTTCTGAACCTACAACGGAAACTTCTAATGATACTGATGGTGGTTATAGGACAGCATCAACTTACGAAGATACTTCTGAAAAGATACTTTTAGACTCTGTATCTTTTGTAATTGATTCAAATGGTAATGTAAGATATTCTGATGAAAATGAAATCGTAAAGAAAGTGGCACCACGTAAATTGTCAGATATTGTAACAGGTTCAATAAATTACTATTCACTTGGAAAAGATTCTAAGAATCAGCCTAAATATCAAGTAGTGATGAATATTGTTTCACAGCAGGATTTAAAATCGAGTGTATTAAGCACAAAGGCTGAAGGAGTTTCAACATGGCATGATAATTCTGTAAAACATTATGGAAAGATAGGAACCAACACTAGAACGTTTGTATATACTAGTAAAAATCCGCCATCTAATCCATATTGTTATGTAAAAACTAAAATAACTATCTCAGATGGAACAGAATATCCTATTGCTAGTAGAAAGTACACAAATCCGATTAGCAAATAGAACTAGAGAGTTTTGCATATACAATGTCTATTACAAACCGGAACTTGACGCTACAAGCGCGAAGTACACCAGATCCCAGTATTATGATATGAGGCTCGTTACCAGAACGGAAGCAGATATGCCGGAAGGGATGCTCGGATATGATGCCGATGAAGTGGTCCGCAAGGCGAATGCTGCGAAAGACGAGAAGGAGGCAGTGGCGATATGAGGATTATCCGGTTTTTTTGAAGATAGTGGTATTTCCAATAATGCTGATCGTGACTGTGATTCAGCGGTTCGGAGCCTTCATCGTTGGATTCTCTTCCGCAGTCTTCAACATCCTTGCCGGACTGTTCCTTCTGGCGGCTGTTCTGTCGCATTTGATGGAACTGTCCGCCGGAGCTGCTGTAGCAGTTTAAACTAGAATTTGCTGGTTTTATGTGATAGGATAAAAATTAGTTATTTAGCAAAATGGTAATCCATGGTCAGACCTAAGAAAAACGGGAACATATTTAAATGTCTTCATTGAGACACCGATCTACGAAAGACTGATAGTTGTTTGTGATGATGACGGGCAGATAAAAATTGTTGCTGTTGAGAGAGCACTGACTGCTTATCTCGATGAATGCAAAGAGAAACTAAAAAAGATGTTAAAAGAGCTGAAAAAACAGTTCAAGAGGAATTAAACAATAGTAAGTGGTGACTTGGTATGATTGCTTTTATCGCATTATTCTTTCCTGCACTGATTATGGTATTTTGGAAACATAGTTTGTGCAATGAAGATAGCAACTGGAAAAACATATTGCCAGAATATGCCTTTTCCGTTGTTCTGATCAATCTAATAGCTATATCTATTCTCTATTTTATCTTTGGAAGCAGCGGAAGCCTGACTGAAAAACTAAATTCATACTTGATTTTTGCATGGAAGTACATGTTTCTGTCATTAGCCATAGCATTTGTTATCCCATGGCTTTGGGTTAAGTGCCGCCCCTTTTGTTTACTCTCCAAAGTTGAAGATGACTCAGCAACTATCATGCTGAAAACAGACAGTTCCCGTGAATTATATCTAGATCTCATACGTGCATTATCCATGCTCTTAGTGATTTTTAATCACACTGGAATAACAGGATTCATGCTTTACAGTGTTACAACAAAGTCTCCATTATATCCATTTTATATGTTTTTGTCTGTTGCGTGCAAACCCGCTGTGCCACTGTATTGGATGGTTTCAGGCGCATTATTGTTGCCAAAAGAAGAAAGTATTAGAAGTGTGTATCGCCATCGAGTATTGCGTATGGTAATTGTACTCATGCTGTTTTCGTTTATCCATTATGGGTGGCAGCTTTTGTACGGACAAGTAGAAAGCTTTGACATAAAATATTATTTTACGAAGCTTTACACAAGCCAGTTTGCGACAGCATATTGGTTTATTTACTCATATATTAGTATGCTAATGATGTTACCTTTATTGAGGATAATGGTGAAAGGAATGTCACGGCAGCATTTTATATATTTGTTCGTAATAATCGTTACTATGATGGGTATAATTCCAATCCTGCAATATCTTGTTGGTCAAGGCGAATTAAATATGAATAGCCAGTTGACTGGAAATCTCTTTTCGGTTAATATTTTGTATTTTATCGGAGGTTACTATTTTGCGGATCTCTTAAAAAAGGAAGAGATTACATCAAAAAAAATGATTGGGTGGCTAATAGCGGGATTAATAGCTATCATTTTAACGTGCCTTATGACACAATACAAAATTAACATTACAGGACAATCAGATGAAGTCCATGCTCAGACATTCTATAATAATCTCATCAGCATTCCTACATTTGCCCTGTTTTATGCTGCTAGATATATCTGCATCAACTATCATCCTGTAAAGTGGTTGGCGAAAGTTATCAAAGTATGCGGGAAGGCTTCTTTTGGAATTATGTTATTAGAAGAAGCATTACGTACACAATTATCTTTTATTTATTCAAATTTACTTCCGATATTACATAGCCTTCCCGCTTGTCTTATATGGATTTTATCGGTATATCTGTGTGGATTGCTTATAACATTATGCCTTAAAAAGATTCCATACATAAAAAGACTGATATAGCTATCGAGCTGCCCCCCGTTTTTTTCTAATTCAGAGCTTTACACAATTAAGTTATCTTTTGACATTTACCACTCTCAATTCGGTATACTGCATCGCAAAGAATATCAATATCATTTTGATTATGTGAAGACAAAATAATTGTCTTCCCTTGTTGCTTCATCTCAATTAGCATTTGCCTTATTTTATTGCTCATTTTATTATCTAATCCATTAAAGGGCTCATCTAATATTAAGATATCGGGATCCTCCATTATCGACTGTGCCAATCCCAGCCGTTGTTTCATTCCAAGTGAATACTCACTTACTTTTATTCTTTTCTTATGGTCAAGACCAACCAATTTCATTGTCTCCTGTATTTTCTGATTACTAATTATATTTTTAATATCCGCTAAACATTTTAAATTTTTGAAACCTGAATAATACGATATAAACCCTGGTGACTCTATTAAAATCCCCATATTAAATTTATCTACACCCGTATCTTTAATATTTTTTTCATCAATCATAATGTCTCCAGTATATGTAGTAATAAACCCACATATGCATTTCATTATCATCGTTTTTCCAGAGCCATTATCTCCTACAAGTCCTGTGATGTTTCCAGAAAGTGCTTTTAGATTTACATCTGATAATATTTCATTCGTCTTTATTACCAAAGATAATTTTTCTATTTTAACCATGTTCAACATTTACCCTTCTTTTAAACGGCTAAAATCACTTTTCTTCATTCTAGTATAAGCTAGGATATTTAATATGACACTCATGCAAAGTAAAATAGCAATAGAACCTAGGATTGGAAATCTAACAGCTCTATAATATTTATCATAATGGATCCATAAAATTGAATGTGCCGATGGAAACAGCCATTCAATATTTTTTCTTAAAGAGACTGCAGCCATCCCCATCATGATTATCAGAATCCATACTATTGAAAAGACTTTTTTCCGTCCAATGGCACTTCCAAGGAGTTGCACACTTGCTCCTAGTGAAATAAATAAAAAGAGTAATAAATACGTCACTATCACTGCCTGCATTGGTGGCATTTGATTATATAAATTTAGTGGAATCAATTCATTTATCCCGCTCTGCATATTTCTATCTGTAACAACCAAACTCCACCCATTAATCAAATATGACTTAAAACACGTCTGAATTAGTGTTGCCAGAAATAGAAATGCAACATAAGTAAATGCCGCTATATATACAAATAATATTTGCGCAATAACCCAGCATCGTCTCCCTATTCTAGTTAAAACAAAATATAAATTTGAATCCAGAAATGGATAATCTGAGATAATAACTATAAAAAAAATAGGTAATAGAAGTAATATGAGCCCAGAATTTCCAACTGCTATGCAAGGTTCAAATATCTGAAGAGGGCTATTTGCATTTATTGAAGCAGTTATCAATGGATTGATAACAACTTTCCTAATAATTAATATCAGAATAATCAATGATATATTTTGAGGTTGTAAAAGCCATCTACGATATTCTGCGACAAGGTACCTAAATATCCGATTCAACAATTTAAGCACCTCCTCTTTAATACTCTTAACGACACGTAAAGCACTACAAATATCGCAAAAATGAAATAGAGATTATCGATTCTGTCTATATTGTTATTAATCATGTAATTGAGTAAAAACGTAAACGTCACAGTTGAATACCTATTCATTAATACGATAGACAGGCAATATGATATTGAAGATAAAAACAGAGCATATATTATCTCCTTTAAAAATAATCTAAAGTAATTATATAATTGATCAGCATTTAAATTTCCATATATCATTACATTTCCTAAATTTCTTTCGCGAGGAAATATAACTATTACCATCAACCAAAATAATACCGTCCCAATAACTAATAGCATAATAGTTGACAAGAAGGAAGCAATCAGATTCTTTGAAAAGAATATCGTTATCTTTTCTCTAATAAGATAATATCTATACGTTTTGTTTTGAAGACCGTCTATGAAAAGTATAGTTGTTGGTGCACAAATCATAATTGGTAATATAAAATGATACCAATCAGAAAATTGTCGAGATGCCACATCAAACCAGCCAAAATTATTAATTAATTTATTTTGCTTTATTATTATTTCTAATACTGAGGTATTTTTGCCACTCAATATTACTATTCCACCAGTAAAAAAAGTAAACAATATGGTTAGGACACAAAAACATAATATTCCAATATCTATCTGATCAATGATAGAACGAATATTTTTTATAAATTTACGCTTATGTTCACTCATATATTTCCCTTTTCTACTGTGGTGTATACCCTTTCTCTTCTAAATTCGAAGTAAGGCTTCCATCCAACATACTTACGTTAATGTAGCAATAATCATTTCCTTCTTTGATATCAACTGAGCAGTCATCAAATGAATTATCCCCATTGAATTTCACCAAAAATGAATATACCGGAATAGCCTTTACAGTATTGCCTGGTTTGGCATAATACTCATTTGATGCAACATCATATTGTGGTTGTAAGACATACAAAGGTTCAACCTCCACTATCTCTATTTTGTTAAATCCGGACATTTTTTCTGTCAGAATATTGACTGCCGACTGAAAATCGACTATTTCATCTACCTTAATCCTATTCTTTACTTCAAACACACCATTATTTAAATAAAATTCATATCTGTTTTTATCCGTAATTGCCACATTGACAAATGTGTCCATTTTTTCAACCTTACCACCGTTGACGCCATCTATAACAGTTTCTCCTCCATAGAAATCTAGGGGAACTCCATCCATTAACAACATCGATGATAATGTAACTATATCCGTTCCATCATTTATACTTAATATATAAGCGGTCCTCACCTCTGTTTGAAATTCTTGATTCACAGAGTATTGTGTATACCAATTCTCAAAGTCATCAATCACTTGAGATAATGTAGTGTCACCACTGGAAAATTTTATTATTTTGTCAATATTCCCACCTTGTTTTAGATAAACCTTTTGTATATTTTTCACTTCTGATTGATATTCACCATTTAATATTTTCCCACTACTAAATGACACAATCCCGTTATCTTCAACAAATAAATTTTTATCTGTCTGACTAATAACTATTCCATTATCTCCATCGAGAGTGCCTTTATAGTCTTGATAATCTTTCTTTCCCCCCATCCCAAATTGTTTTTCTAATGCGTCTGTATTGCTTGAATATTCAGTAGTAAATTGAAAATCCAAGTTATATATATTTTTTACTTCAGAAAAATCAATATTCTCAGGAAGTATAATATTAGAATCCGCAACATCTATGTTTTGGGAATTTACATTCTTTAGTTCAGCTATATTACAATAAGAAACCT
>OMVA01000095.1 GCA_900314445.1 uncultured Lachnospiraceae bacterium
CGGGTAGAAAAAACTTTTGTGTTTTTTGATTGTCTACTTGACGGGTCGCACACCAATACACTGGTTTTTCGGCTTTTTTTCTTTGGAGGAGGCGTAGGAAAAACGGGGAGAAACTATTGAGTTTGCTATAGTTTCCACCAATAATCGAATTGACGGAAGACCATATAAACACTATAATTTCTTTATCTTGCGTCACTGCGTTACTACAAGAAAGTGGTGCGTAGGGACTTTCAATTTAGGAGGGGTAATCCGTGGAGAAGAAAATCATGCTGGGTAATGAAGCAATTGCCCGCGGCGCTTGGGAAGCAGGCGTCAAGGTTTCAGCTGCTTATCCTGGAACACCAAGTACAGAAATGAGTGAGAATCTCGTAAAGTACGATGGCGTTTGGGCTGAGTGGTCACCAAATGAAAAGGTTGCTGCAGAAGTTGCAATGGGCGCATCTATTGCAGGTGTGCGTTCAATGGTAGCAATGAAGTGCGTAGGTCTGAACGTTGCGTCTGACCCACTTTATACAGCATCATATATCGGAGCAAATGGAGGCCTTGTTTATCTGGTAGCAGATGATCCAGGTCTTTACAGCTCACAGAACGAGCAGGATACAAGAAGAATTGCCATCTCTGCACACGTTCCAGTACTTGAGCCATCTGACTCGGAAGAAGCTCGTGTCATGACAAAGGAAGCTTTCGAGATTTCTGAAAAGTATGACACACCTGTTATTCTTCGTACTACAACAAGAATCGCTCATTCACAGTGCCTGGTTAACCTGGAGCCACGTGTTGAGGTTGAGGATAAGGAATATACAAGAAATCCACAGAAGAACGTAATGGTTCCTGCAAATGCAAAGACTCGTCATGTTTTCGTAATTGAACGTGATAAGAAGCTTGCTGAGGATTCCTGCAAGTTCGCAATCAATAAGGTTGTTTATAATGATACTAAGATTGGTGTAATCACATCTGGTATTCCTTACCAGTACGTTAAAGAAGTTCTTCCAAATGCTTCAATCTTAAAGCTTGGTATGGTTAACCCACTTCCAAAGAAACTGATCGAAGAGTTTGCTTCTAAGGTAGATACACTCTACATCGTTGAAGAACTGGAACCAGTTATTGAAGAGCAGGTTAAGTCTTGGGGTATCCAGTGTGTGGGTAAGGACATCTTCCCACTCAATGGCGAATACTCTGCAAATATGTTGCGCGAAAAGATTCTTGGACAGGAACTTGATCTGGCAACTCCTGCCAATGCTCCAGTTCGTCCACCAATCCTTTGCCCAGGTTGCCCTCACCGTGCAACATACAATGTATTAAAGAAACTTCACATCCACGCTTCAGGCGATATCGGATGTTATACACTTGGTGCTGCTGCACCTCTGTCAGTTGTTGATACAACACTCTGCATGGGTGGTTCTATCTCTATGCTTCATGGTATTGAAAAGGCTAAGGGTAAGGATTACGTAAAGAACTGGGTTGCTGTTATCGGTGATTCAACATTCATGCACACTGGCATCAACTCTCTTGTAAACATGGTTTACAACCAGGCAACTGGTACAGTTATCATCCTGGATAACTCTACAACAGGTATGACAGGTCATCAGGACAATCCTGCAACAGGTAAGATGCTGAATGGCGAAGCTACATACCAGGTTGACCTTGTAGACCTCTGCCATGCACTTGGCGTTAAGAACGTAGTTGTTGCTGATCCATTTGATCAGGCAAAGTTTGAAGAAGTTGTTAAGGAAGAAGTTGCTCGTGACGAAGTATCCGTTATCATTTCTCAGTCACCATGTGCTCTTCTCAAGTCTTACACACCAAAGGGTAAGTGCTTTGTAGATCCAGAGAAGTGCCGTAAGTGTGGTAAGTGCCTGCAGCCAGGTTGTCCTGCAATCAAGAAGGATGAAGCTACAGGAAAAACTATTATTGATGATACTCTTTGCAACGGATGTGGCCTTTGCCAGCAGCTTTGCCCATTTGAAGCAATCAGCTTAAAGAAGAGGGGTGAATAATATGGTAACAAATATCATGATCGTCGGTGTCGGCGGACAGGGAACTCTTCTTACCAGCCGGATCCTTGGTGGCCTTGCTGAAGTAGCAGGCTACGACGTTAAACTTTCAGAAGTTCACGGAATGGCACAGCGTGGCGGTTCTGTTGTAACTTATGTACGTTACGCAACTGAGGGTGAAGAAGTTGCAGAGCCAATCGTAGAAGAAGGTCAGGCAGATGTTCTCATCGCTTTCGAACGTCTTGAGGCTCTGAGATACGCTCACTTCCTCAAAGCAGATGGCGCTCTGGTAGTCAATGATCAGAGAATTGATCCAATGCCAGTTATCACAGGTGCTGCACAGTACCCTGATGAGATTCTGGAAAACCTTTCCAAGAAGTATAAGGTATTTGCCATTGACGCTATGGCTAAGGCTGAAGAACTTGGCAATACTCGTGTATTCAACACTATCGTTCTTGGTATGGCAGCACGCCACATGAACTACACAAAGCAGCAGTGGGAAGATGTTATCACTTCTAAGGTTCCACCTAAGACAGTTGACATTAACCTTGCTGGTTTCCGCGCAGGTTACGGCGAAGATTAATAAAAAATATGGGCAGTATTCCAAATGGAAGGCTGCCTTTTTTTCATGCAAATAAGTATGTCATGGATTTCTTTTTCATGCAAATAAGTATGTCATGGATTTCTTTTTCATGCAAATAAGTATGTCATGGATTTCTTCCTTCCTGCAAATAAGCTTGGTATAGAAAAATTCTGCATCCCTGCGCAGGACATTAGCAAACGAATGGCAGAGAGGTCTTTCTTTGTGTTATAAAAAAAGCAGTTGGGAAATTCTTAAATGTGGGAGATAGAGAAGATGGCTAGTTTTGCAAAAAAACCGGAAATTTCAGATGATGCTTTTGAGTTTATGACGGAGACTCTGCGGGGAGGAATTGAATTTCCATCCGATGGAGGCTACCGGGATACCTTCAATGCCTATAAGGAAAAGGCGGAGCATTTTGACACAGAATACAGAGCCCAGATGAAGGGGCTGATTGAGAGAAAGAAGCAGGCAAAGGATGACAGAACATTTGCCATTCGAACGCTGATTGTAGAGATTGCAGTGCCTGTATTCTTAATTGTGATTTTGAAACTTTTGAAGTATTTACTCTTTGCAGGAACGGTGGTGGCCATGGGCTATGTTATTTTTGGAGCTCTGGTTGGACTGATTATTGCAGTGGATCTCATTTACATTCCTGCTTCCTTTAAGCAAATGATGAATTCGTATTCTCGTTATAAGATCCTTATGAATAAAGGGGATATGGAATCCTATATTAAGAAAAATAGTATTATTACTTTTATTGAGGAAGAGAGATTTCTCAATCAGAAAATTCATGGCTATCAGCAACTGCTGAAGGATATTGATCGTGGAGAACTTGACGAAATGACAGCCATGAATGAGATGAGAAAGTTTTCAGAATATGAAGAGTACCGTGCATCTTCTGTGGAAGGCATGAAGTACGTGGATCCTTGGTGGCTCATGTTTACAGTGGTAGCAGTGCTGGTGAGTATTGTGGCGATTATTTCCCTGCTGGCTGGTTGTGGACACTAAGTAAATTAAAGAAAATGATATGCGGAAGGAAGCGGAAAATTCTATAGGCAGTCAGTTCGAGAGTACTAGAAATATGGAGGCTGTGAAATAATCAGTCCATGAAAAAAAGAGAAGTAATAGCTGAAAACAGCCAATTACTTCTCTTTTTTCATGGTAA
>OMVA01000090.1 GCA_900314445.1 uncultured Lachnospiraceae bacterium
CAATAAAAAGATGCGTCTCCAAGAAGCTGCCTAATCAAAAAAGTTTGTAGTTTTTGGGGAAAGGGGCATTATACTCTATTTTTGCCAGAAACAGCATACCTCACAAAAAATGATATAAAAATGGAGCTGGAAAAAATGATTATCTCATTTTTTCACAGCCCCTTTTTTTGACTAATCCTTGTTTATTCACTTTGAAAAACAGTGAATAGTAATCGAATTATTTTTCTTCTTCAGTCTGTGTTTTATCAGCAGATTCAACTGATTTATTTACCTTTTTGTCTTTGGAATTGAACACCCAAAGTTTGCTGAGTACGTAGTTTGAAACTGTAATTAAAACCTGATCAATCAGTTTTGCAATCTTGTCGTTCATGTGGAAAACAGTAACCATAAGGAACATGAAAAACATATCCAGGAATAACACCAAAAGGCGGGCAAGTACAAACTGGCTTGCTTCTTTCAGTTCTTCTTTTCCCTTTGCCTTACTTTCGAAAACGAAAATCTTATTTGTGAAGTAGGCGAATGCGACTGCACCAATCCAGGAAATTACATTTGCTACCTGAAGCTGAATCGGATTGTTGGCATCAAGTACTGTAAGGGTCAGGCCGTAGTAGATGGCAAGGCTGACGATGGTTGTTGCTACACCTACGATGAGGTAGTTGATGATTTCTTTGTACTTGAGGTAGAGTTCTTTGATTTTTTGCATGACTGAATTCCTATTAATTTCTTTTTCGTATTTGTTTGATTTATTACTTATTATTTTTGATTTCATTCCCAGTGTTTTAACGAACACGCGCAGTTCATTTGCCAGGTGAAGGTTTGATTATGCTCTCTTCGTGTCTACGAATAGGCTAGCGATTTCAATTGGCAGGGTCATGTATAGCGGAATCACGTAGCGGATGCAGCAGACTGGGCCCAGAAGGTTGGTGGCGCTGAAGAGTGCCAGAGGGATCAGGGCGAGCCAGTAGGCGCGTTTTCTGCGGATCAGGCCAAGGTAGAGCACCATTAGGTGAATCCACATTGGAAGGCCGATGCAGACCAGGGTCGAAATCAAGAATGTATTATGGAACATATTCAGGCCGGCGTCTAGTAGATAATTTTTGTAAAGTATAAAGAAGCCGGCGTGGTCCAGGGTCCAATCTGGGAGCTGAACGATTGGGCAGAGGTAACCCCAGCCGTTGGTGGCTTCGCTGCCTGGATAGAAGTAGCCCAGGATGCCGTACATGATTTGGTTGATATATTCGGTCTTATTGGCTTTGCCGATATGAAGCCAGAGGCTCCAGAACTGGCTGGAGTTTGCTTCGTAATATTCGTTGTTGAAACCTGCTTTTACTGGATCGGAAATCTGTGGCACGTAGGCTGCGAGATTTTCTGCAGGGATGAATTTTTCAATTTCTACCATGTCCTCTTCTGTCAGGTGCTCTGGGTGGGTTGCCACCACGCGAGTGATCTGCTGAATTGGCATGGAGAGTTTCTCTGCTACTGCATCTTTCTCGATTCCCAGGGCTGGGTAGGCGAGTTTGAAGATCAGGAAGCAGATCAGGATGGATGTGAGGAAGATGGTTGTCAGGGCAAGAAGCTTGTGGGCTGGCTTAAACTCTGCAGGCTGGTTGGCTGAAGCAGTTCTTGCGGCAGAGGCCGGCTGGCTTGTGCTGTTAGAATCATTTATTGACGTAGAGCCTGCCATCTTACTCTTTCCTCTCAGGCCTTGTACAAGCAAGGATACTGGCAGGGTCAGAACTAAGATGTAAAGGCCCTGTTTTCTAAAGAGACACATGAGGATTGCGAAGATAATTGCGGCAATGGTTTTAGCAAAACCTGGGGCGGACTCGTTCTTATAAACATCTACTATTTCCACAATAAAGAGCAGCATGAAGGATGCAAAGTATGCGTCCTTTGTTGTTGTAAATACGAAGACCTGAACCATTGGATTCACCACTGTGAATAATAGAGTCAGGGCTGTGATGAGGTCAGGCACATTCCATTTGATCAGCTTGTTTGTGGTGAAGACCATGGCGAAGATAAAGGTAGCTGCCTGGAGGCCGCTGTAGAGGGCAAGGCCCAAAGTGTAGCTGCCTGTCAGGTCATGGCTGATGTTATAAAGCTGGCCGATGATAAAGGTGTGGATGACCGGCTGAGTGTTTGGATAGGCACCAGCAAGGAAAGAGGTCACCTGGGCTGGCCCGTCGTAGGCCTGGTAGCCTGGATAAAGAGCCAGGAAAGCAGGCAGGAGAAGTAGGGTGATGATGACCGTATTAACCAGAATCTGCCACTTGCCATGGAAGAAAGGAACTTTAATTTTCTGGATTCCTTTGGTCAGGCGGGATGTGTGGGCAAGAGCGCCTAAGATGTAGAAAAGGCAAATCATAAGCAGAAAGAATATCAGGCTCTTCACAATATAGGAACCATTTATTCCGCTGACTGTTTCGTTACGCAGGAAGAAATGACAGATAGATACTGTCAGAGCTGACACCAGTGCAAAGAGAATCGTCAGAGTTATATTGCGTTTGCTATTCATTTTGAATTTGCCATTCGTATTGAATTTGCTATTCATTTTGTGAGTTGATCTTTCTTTTTGCATGGTTTCCGTGTTTCCTTTGGCCCGTGAGGACTTAATAGTATTTGCTTTGTAGTAATTACAGTGTTTGAATTTTGCAATTCCTTATTCTGCTGCCTTTTGAATTTTCTTCTTTGAAAGGAGTTTCAGCACAGCCCATTTGCAGAGCTGGTAAAGAAGGACGATGGCGAAGGAAAGGCCTGCTACGGACAGGAGCATGATTCCGAAATAGGCAAGTTCCAGAGTAATGCCGGTGAAGTGATTGAGGCAGCCGGCTTCAATTCTTGGTGTGTAGCCTTTTGCCTGCAGGGTCTCCACGATGCATGGATGAATCAGGTAGACGCCGAAGGTGGCGCCGCCAAGTACATTTGCAAGGCGGGAGGAGCGTTTCCCCACCAGGGCGAAGCAGCAAATGATTCCGGCGATGACGGCCAGGGTGCCCACACCTGTGTACCAATAGAGAATCTGGATGTCGCCGGCGGCCTGCAGGCGGTGCATAAGGTAAACGCAGCGGAGCAGGTTAAGGCCAAAGAAGGCCAGGATTCCCCAGAGGATGTTGATTTTCTTTTGGAAGAATTCTTTGTTTTTATAGAGGAAGTAACCCCAGACCATCTGGATGGCGGCTGGCACGGCTGCGGAGAATGTGTGCATGCCGAAGCCGGCCCACTCGTTGTGGGTGAAGTCATTAAGGAGGAACATGAAGGCGGTGATGGCGAAGAAGCACTTCACGCGCTTTGGGTCCTCTTCCAGATATTTGATCAGGCCGTAGAGGGCAGGGGAAACTGCCATCAGGATGATGTAAACGAAGATGTACCACATGTGGCCCTGGGAATATACGAAGGTGTTGCCTCGGATGATGGCATTAAAAATGTCCAGGTATTCCTGGCTGGTGTGGTGCAGGATATTGATGGAACCTGTGGCCAAATATGGATCCACGATGAAGAAGGCCAGGGCGCAGATGAGCATCATTGGGATGGACACATGAGTCAGGGTTCTCTTCATTATTTTTTTGTAGTTGAAATTGCGGAACATGAAGAAGCCCGCTATGATCCAGAAGACTGCTACGCCATCTGCCACGAAGCACTGAATCAGGCGACGGCTGAATTCTGTATTATTGGGATCTGCGGCAATCTGACCGCCCCAGATATGAACACCGATTACAATCAGGGCGCCAAAGAAGCGGGCCAGTTCGACGGCGGAATCTTTATTTGATGTATAAGTTGATTTGTTCACTTGGTTTTCTCCACATTTTATTGCCGGCATGGCTGGGTATATTTTCTTACTGGGGGACAGGTATTTTGCCTGTCAGGCACACCTTGCCATATAGTCAGGACCAGCAATTTCTGCCAGTCAATTGTGCGCAAAGTAAGCAAAATTATGTTATCATTTGAGCCCCTGCTTTTCAATGTTTATGGGCTTTCCTCTGTGGCAGATCGTTCTTTCTGTCATGTTTGCAAAGTGGCTGTCAGTGGCTATAATGGAAAGGTGAGGATTAAATATGCGCTTTTCTTTTTGCCAGAGGGTGGGAGGCCTTGGAATCTGGGGGCGCAAATTCTATAGATTGGATTAAGGATATGTCGAATGTGAAACAAGGGCGCGAATCCAACGTGGAGTTGCTGCGAATTCTGGCAGCGGCGGGCGTGGTGGTGCTTCATTATAATAACAAGGATATGGGCGGGGCTCTTGCAGTGGTTCAGCCGGGGTCCAGGACGGACTTGCTTTTGAACTTGCTGGAGTGTTTTTTCATTTGCGCGGTGAATTTGTTTGTGCTGATCACGGGATTTTATATGTACCGAAATCCCAAGCGCGATTTGTTGAAGCCTCTGTCGCTCTTTTGGCAGGTGATTCTGTTTTCGGTGGGAGCTTACCTGATTACAGCTGCTGTGAATGGGGAGTCTTTTTCTGGGCCAAGATTTTTGAATTCCTTCCTGCCTACAAACTGGTTTGTAACTTTATACGCAGTTCTCTATATAATCTCGCCATTTTTGAATGCCTCCTTCCAGAACCTTTCTGAGAAAGGAAGGCAACGAGGCATTTTAATTTTACTGGTGATTTTCAGTTTATGGCCTACCTTGGCAGATGAATATATGGGTTGGCGTCACTTTACTCCACCTGGCATTCAGCCAATTAGTATGCTGAGCACAGAGGCCGGTTATTCCATCGTGAATTTCTGCCTGCTATATCTGCTGGGTTGCTTCCTGAGAGTCAATGTTGCAAAGGAAAAGAATTTGAAAATTGGCTGGCTGGGACTGGCACTTGTGATCAATGTACTTTTGATTTTTGCCTGGACACAGTTTGATGCCAAGCACGGAATTAGTAGTGCCGGCTGGGACTATTGTAATCCTCTTATTATTTCGGAGGCCGTTTTACTTTTCCTTTTCTTCCGAAAGATTAATCTGGGAGTTCGGCCTTGGATTAATGAGTTTTCTAAGGCAGCCTTTACCGTTTATATCTTCCACGAACATGTAATCCGATATGTGCAGGCTCAGAAGTATGTACAGATTTCTGCCAGGGCCACTCTGATTCATCTCTTCCTCGTGGTTGTTGGCATATTGCTTGCTAGTTTTATTATCTATGAGATTTATAATTTTTTGATGAAGCCTTTAATGAATTTTATCAGCAAAAGGTGGAGACGCTGGAGATTCCTGGTGGTTAATGGAATTGTGAAGTAGTAATGTGAATTGTTTTATAGCTTGAAAGTAGGAAAGGGGTAAACCACGTCCTGGTTTACCCCTTAATCTATTGGGGTTAAAGGTCGGATGTGTAAACCGTTAGTACGACTGGGCAGTTACAAGCCCATGACCTTTAGGTCGTGGGTAGTTG
>OMVA01000070.1 GCA_900314445.1 uncultured Lachnospiraceae bacterium
CGAGGACAAGAAGTCCGCCAGGCTATATGTGGAATTTCAGGAAATGGAAGATGGTGACTGCCTATGAGTCTTGATGTATTAAAGGGAAGAAAGTGCATGGTGTGGACGTTCATGGGAAACACTCGGATGTACACCGCACTGAAGAACTACGGAGACCGTCTGTCACAGGTCGGTCTCTTTTCTTTTAAGGTGGATGAGACCGGCATGATCACAGAATCCGGTGTGGCAATCAGTGACATGCTGACGTACATCAATAAGTATCCGCACATCACATGGCTCCTGACCGTCCGGAATGACGGAACGTCCAGCGTATTTACTGCCTTAAGAGAAAACACAAGCGGCGCGCAGGATAAGTTTCTGACGGAGCTTGTACGGATCATGGAGAAATATTCGTGGTGCGCAGGCGTTGACATCGACCTTGAGCGGGGCGGCGATTATTCCACGCATGCCAAGTCTACCGCTATGTTCCGGAACATATGGAACGCGGTCAAAGCCTACGACAGCACAAAGAAGGTCAACATCTGTCTTCCCGGCATGAATGCAGTCAACGGCTCCGTCGGCGGCGAGAACTGGTGTGTTTACGCGGACCTGAACCCTTACTGCGACACTGCTGCCATCATGAGCTATGGCATGGCGTGGGCCGGCTCCGCTCCGGGGCCCGTCAGTCCGCGCGACTGGCTGGAGAGCATCTATGACTATGCTTCCAAGGTCATGACACCGGAAAAGGTGTTCCTGGGCCTTCCGGCTTACGGATGGAACTGGCAGATCTACGACACACCGGAGAATCTCGGCGAGACCTACCGGGGCGTCTCCAACACATACTATGCGGCAAAGAACTGGATGACCGGTAAGTACAACTTCACTGACGACAGTCCACCGCAGCCGTTTATTCCGATCCTTGCGTACTGGGACGACTATAACAAGGTGCCGTATGCCTTTCCGCAGGTCTACGATTTTATGGAAGGAAAGGATGCGACAGATATTGAATACCCGCAGCTGAACGGGACGTATAACAGGCGGCACTATCTGACTGCCTACGGCAAGCAGCAGCATGCATTCTTCGGAACGATCTATGTGAACCGGGATGGAAAGCCGGACAGCTATTCCGGGATAGTCTCTTCTGAAAACGGCATCGCGGTACTCGGCGATGAAGGAAAGGCAACTTACAACTTCTCCATCTCATCTGCTGGAACGTATGACATCGCGGTCCGGATCGGGTATCCGTTCTGGGATAAGAACGGCATCTACATCTCGATTGACGGAACGCAGAAGCATTTCACGGAGTCAAGGCTCTGGTGGCCGTACTGGAGAAGCACGTTCTGGGCATCATTATCGGATGGCATCAGTCTCTCGGCCGGAATGCACACCATCACGGTCTCGCTTGATGTGAAAGGCGTCCAGTTCTACGGCTTTCGGGTGTGCTCGGCATTTTCCGAGGAGCCGTGGGCGGGAAGCGCGGCCTTTACGCTGTCACCGAGAAAGTTCATCGACGTGGACGGAAACGAATGCCAGCCGGACAAGGGATTCCGGCTCACCTGCGAGATGCTCCGGAGGAAGCCGGACTCCGCGCTTATCTGGTATGAGGACTTCGAGGATTACGGCATTCTTGACACTGGCTACTATAAGACACTCTCCGGTTCCTGGAAGGTCTGGCGGTCGGATGAGTATTCCGAAAGTCGTGTGTATTCCCAGCTTGAGGGAAGCGGTCAGTTTGCCTGGAACTACGACGGTTTTTCCGATGTGCACCTAAGGGCGCGGCTTGCCATTCCGGAAGGAAGCACCGGAAGAGCCGGCATCTTCTGCGGCAGCCTGTTCTGCTGTATCAATTACGACAGCCAGGCCGTGGAACTTTGGAACGGCAGCGCAAAGATTGGAAGTTACAGTCAGACGATCAGCCGGACGAGATCAGCGGATTTAAGAAGCGATCCGACCATGTATACGGTTGAGATGCGCATCCGGGGAAGCACGGTGCGTGTCTATTCCGGTGCGTCCTACACGCTTCGCTTCAAGGCCACCGTCAGTGGTTTTACCGGCGGCGCGGCGGGATATCAGTCAGATAACCGGTCTGTCTGCGAGCTTCTTCGCATGGGCGATGCCTGGACATATGAGCCGTATGAACGATTTGACGTGACATTTCCGGACGGGTCAGTGACGCAATACGGAAGGATCAGCCGGTCAAATGTCACCTGGGATGATGAGTTTCAGGTATTCACGGTGACGTCGGATATCGAGGATAGTGAGACCAGATCGGAATCCATCTCGATGGACTATGAATTTTACCATTCCGGACTCCTCGAACTTGAATGTGGAAAGGACTACTCGGTTACGGTTACACCGAAAGACATCAACATCTGGACTGCGAGGCTGTTTCTTGGAGATGCGGACGGATTTTCCATTCTCTACTACCAGGACGTCGACTCGCTTGTCTACTGGGCAAACCAGGCAGCATACCGATGGGGACTCCGCGGGATCGCGATATGGTCGCTCGGACAGGAGGATCTGCGTCTCTGGGAGGCACTTCCAAAACAGACAT
>OMVA01000071.1 GCA_900314445.1 uncultured Lachnospiraceae bacterium
TTAACTTTAGTAATGATAATGTTGATGGGATCAGTGATGGCACTCCTCTTTATCGGAGAAATGAAACCACTGATTTTAATATTTGTAATTTTTGCATTTATCCTGCTTTATCTGGCGGGATTATTCCTGCTTCGCTATCAGGATAAGCAATTGAAAATTCTTAGAAAGGAAGCAGCAAATTACGATTTCACAAAACCGGGAGAAACGCATATTTCTGCTGCCTATCTGGAGGGAGAAATTGGAAAGCTGGCCAGTGACATTGACCAGATGATGCAGAGACTCTCAGAAGATACTGCTAAGGAAAAGAAACAGAAAGAATTCCTGAGAGATATTATTTCTGATATTTCTCATCAGTTAAAGACACCTCTGGCAAGTCTTACCGTATTTAATGACCTGCTTATGGAAACAGCGGAGAAAGCTGGTGACGAGAAGGCTCTTAACATGCTTCATCAACAGGAATCTCAGCTGGAAAGAATGAAGTGGCTGATTCTGTCACTTCTGCAGATGGCTCGAATTGAAGCGGACGCTGTACCTTTTGAAATGCAGGAGGTACCAGCGGATGTACTTCTAAAACTTGCCATGGAACCTTTGGAGCAAATGGCGGAAAAGAAAAATATAAAATTCGTCATTGAGAACCAGTCCGAAGAGAATGCCAAAAACTATGTGCTGACGGATCCGGAATGGATGCGGGAAGCACTGGTAAATATTATGAAAAACGCCATTGAATATAGTCCTGAGAACAGTGAAATCCAGCTTGGTGTGAGCGCAACTCCATTTACCGTTGTGCTTAGTGTGCTGGACCACGGCCCGGGAATAGCGGAAGGGGATCGCTTAAATATATTCAAACGTTTTTATAGAGCCAATAGTCATGTGGTTAATCCCACATCGGTTGGCATCGGTCTTGCACTTTCCAAGTCTATTATCGAAAAATGCAAGGGCCGCATTTATGTTGAATCCAGAACAGCACCGGAGAAAAATACATTTACCAAGATGGTAATTGTCATGCCAGTTCAAGGTGTGAATCTGGAAGATACGCAGGGAGAAAGGAAAGAAGAAAGGAAATAAAGAATTAGAGAAAGGACAAAAGTAAAGGCTAGGCAAATGGGGTGCGGGGACAGTTCATTTGCAAGAGGGAAAGGAAGTAGTATGAAGGAGTTAGAAACGGAAATGACAACAATTGACAAGACAGTAGAGAATTCCGCTCAGGGGATAGAGACGGGATTAGACCAGGCGGCAGAGGTAAGCGACGCTGGTAAGAAGAAAAATAAGAAGGATAAGAAGGCTGGCGCAAAGAAGAATGGGGCTGGCAATAAGCTTGATAAGAAGGGCAAAAAGAAGTTCCCAATTCCAGTAATCATTGCCATTGTTGCAATTATTCTTTTTGGTATCTATGCCTACTATGATTATTACAAGAAGACTATGGCAGCCATGGAGGACACACCTAAGACTGAGGTGCAGGCCTTTGCTAGCCACGATATGTCCACCTATGTGAATGTAACCGGAACGGTTCGTAGTGCCAATACACAGATTGTCACATCCACACTGACTTACGAGGTGGATAAGGTCAATGTTAAGGTTGGCGACAGTGTTAAGAAGGGCGATGTGCTGGCAACCATTGACACAACAGATATTGAAACCCAGATTACAAACTTAGAGGCTCAGGCTTCTGATACAGAGAAGAGTAATGCCCAGGCGATTTCTGCGGCAGGGCTTGCGTATTCTCAGACGGTTTCCAAGAATTCAAGGGCTGTATCAGATGCAGCTCAGGATTTGCAGGATGCCAAGGATTCCTATGAGGCTGCTGTCGTAACAGCAACACCAGGGGATGCCGAGAATCCAAATAGTAACCTCTATATTTCAAAGAAAGAATACTATGACAAACAGGATGCTTACGACGACGCTGTATACGATGCTGCTCAGTCCAATGAATCTGCAGCATCTTCCAAGACTTCAGCAGAAGTAGCAATCCCATCTGTATCTTCCACAGCAACAGAACTTGCCAAGTTATATGAGCAGCTGGATGCAGCAAGCCTTGTGGCAAATCAGGATGGTGTGGTAACTGCAGTTGGTGCCACAGAGGGCAGTGTGCCATCTGGTGTTCTCTTCCAGATTGAAGATCCAGATAATCTGGAAATTGATGTAGAAATTAAAGAAAGTGATATCTTCAAGGTTGAGGAAGGCCAGAAGGTAGAAATTACAAACGATACCATTGAGGACGTATCTTCCGGTAAGGTTGAGAGCGTTCATAAATTTATTCCATCTTCAGGAACAGGCGCTTCCGATGGGTCAAGCGCAGCAGCAAGTCCCATCATCAAGCAGGAAGGATATGCTGCCGTAATCAAGGTAAGTGAGGCAAAGAACCTTCTTCTTGGCATGAAGGTAAAAGCGAAGATTGCCATGGGAGATAACGAGAATCTCATGTCCGTTCCTTACACAGCAATCATGACAGATGAATCAGATAATTCCAATTATGTATATGTAGCCAAGGAAGTAACAACAGGCATGTATATGTTCAGTCGTGTAAATGTTGAAGTTGGTAAGTCAGGTGACTACTACACAGAAATTATCGGTGGAGACCTGAATGAAGGCGATCTGGTTGTCAGCTATCCAGAAACTGTATCGGAAATGTCCAGGACAGGAATTTCAGAAAAGACAGAGGCGGATGCCACTTCCAATAGCGATGCCAGTAAGGAAGCAGGTGACACGGATGGAGAGTAATACAAATAACTCGCCAGTGGTGATCGAAATGAAAGGGATTCATAAGAATTATTACGAAGGAAAAGAGAATGAACTTCACATCCTCAAGAATATTGATCTCGTAATACATGATGGCGAATTTGTTTCCATCGTCGGCGAGTCCGGCTCTGGAAAATCCACAATGATGAATATCATGGGAGCATTGGATCGTCCATCCAAGGGAACTTACTTCCTTGCCGGGGAAGACGTATCCCGGATGAATGACGAACAGCTTTCAGAAATTCGTAATGAAGAAATCGGTTTCGTTTTCCAGAATGCCTGCATGATTCCTAGAATCACAGCTTTGGAAAATGTAGAAGTACCAATGATGTATGGTGGCGTATCCCGGAAAGAACGCCGGGAAAGAGCCATGGAGTTATTAGACCAGATGGGAATGGCAGACAGATGTGATCATCAGGCAAATGAACTTTCCGGCGGTCAGAATCAGCGTGTGGCCATTGCTCGTGCTCTGGCCAATGATCCATCTATCATCCTGGCCGATGAACCAACTGGTGCTCTGGATTCAGTTACAGGACATATGATTATGGATATCTTCCATAAGCTGAATGCAGATGGCAAGACCATCGTTTTAATTACTCACAGCAAAGAACTTGCTCTGGAGACCAGGCGAATTGTTACCATCGCTGATGGTAGAATTCTTAGCGATGAAGAGAATCTGGATTATGAAAAAATAAGACAGGCAGCTGCTGAAAAGTTAGCAGAGGAAATCCCAGAGCAAAATGCAGAGCGTTCCCCAGACGCGAATGTAAATGTAGATGCAAGGGAAGAGGAGGTGGAAGCATGAATTTTGGCGAAAACTTCCGATTAGCACTTTCTTGTATTCGTGCAAATAAGATGCGCTCCATACTTACAATGCTGGGTATCATTATTGGTATCAGTTCCGTAATTACCATTTCCACCATAGGTGCATCCCTTCGAGCTACCATTGAAAAGACTGTCAGCGATATGGCTGGTGTCAATCAGATTTATTGTGTTCTTATGGATAGCTCTGGTGAGTATGACGGATCAACCATGCCAGAACTTACCGTGGATACCTTAACCGCATATCGAGAGGCCTTTAAGGGAGCGGTATCCTCAGTAGAAGTGGAACTAAACTGCGGTGAGGGAACCATTACAAAGACAGTTCCTATGGGCAGAGAGCAGACAGGAAATGTAGAAGAGGAATCTTCTAAAAACAAAAAGGATCTAAAGGCGAATGTTATTGCTTGTACAGAAGGCTATGCCCAGATCAATGGCTTAAAGGTTTTAAGAGGCAGGGACATCTCATTTGCCGACAGAAAGAGACCAGTTGCCATGATTTCAGACCTGGCAGCTGAAAGACTTTTTGGAGAAGGGACACCAATTGGTGAGCAGATTGACGTGACTCTGGAGAATGGTGATGTGCTTAGCGTATACATTATTGGTGAGTATGAATACAGCCAGGCCAGTGCCCTTTTTAGTACAGGTATTGCTGGTGATATGGATAATCCAACTACAACCATGATTATTCCAATTGAGTATCTCATGAGCGCCAGAGGTATAAACAAGGAAGCCCTGGGACTTCAGTACTTCAGCATCTTCACGGAATCTGGAGCGGATGCCGCTACAGTTATGGAAAAGACTCAGGATTACTTCAACAATAAGGTAATTCCAAAGGGCTCCAATTGGTCAATGTACTGCGAAAGTTTGGAACAGCAGATGTCCACAATCAATTCCGTACTTAACGCAGTTACGGTTGCGATTTCTGTTATTGCTGCCATCTCTCTGGTTGTAGGTGGTATCGGTGTTATGAACATCATGCTGGTAAGCGTGGTGGAAAGAACTCGTGAAATCGGTATTCGAAAAGCTCTTGGTGCAAAGAATAAGACCATCGAACAGCAGTTTCTGGTGGAAGCAGTTATGATTTGCTGCATTGGCGGTATTATCGGAATTCTTCTGGGACTTCTGAATGGTGTCATCCTGGCAGGCCTGGCAAAGACCTTGCTTACAGAGGCAACATCCAGCATTCTGAAGGTATCGATTCAGCCTTCTCCAGTGGCCATTATCGTGTCCTTTGTCTTCTCCATGGTGGTTGGTGTAATCTTTGGATTGTATCCAGCCCAGAGAGCAGCACGACTTTCACCAATCGATGCATTGCGTTACGAGTAATAGGCAAAATGTATAATTAAAGGAATTAAATAATTCCTGCAAATGGGATGCGCATCTCATTTGCATAGAAGGAAAATGACGAGGTAACTGGCGTGCTGGTTGCCTCTTTTTTTAGTAGATTGAAAGCAATTGGCATTTGCGTAAAACTGGTAGTCTTGTGCTATAATAAAATCGTTGGGACAAAACAAATCGATATCATCAAATCGATTTCATTAAAGCGAAGTGGGGACATTTCTATGAAATTTCAAATCGCAATTTGCGACGATACCGAAGTTGAATTAAATAACACAAAAGCACTGGTGGAAGAGACACTGAAAAGAGCTGGCGTGGCATCTACAGTCCACACCTTTCATGATCCTCAGGATCTTGCGGATAATCTTGCTCTTCGCATGAAGGATCCGAAAAACCAGAATCCATATCAGGTTATTTTCCTGGATGTTGTAATGCCAAACATGACAGGCATTGAGCTGGGAAATCTGGTTCGTAAGTATGACCAGAATGTTCCAGTGATTTATACATCTTCCTTCAAGGATTATGCATTCGACTCTTACTCTGTGCATGCCTTTGATTACCTGCTGAAACCTCTTGAGAAAGAACGTCTGCAGGAGGCACTGATGAAGGCTTATCATCTGGCAGAAAAGAAGTTAAAAGCGGATATTACAATCAAGACCAAGGATGGTCTGCAGGCTGTAAATGTACTGAACGTCACTTTCGTCGAAAGTCGTGACAGATGTCTGCATTATCATCTTTCAGATGGCAGTGTGGTTGTTTCTATTTATAATCGTGGACGTTTTGAAGATTCCTTCGTTCCATTTGAACCTTTCCAGCAGTTTGTTCAGGTTCATAAGTCCTTCCTGGTAAATATGGATTTCATTAAGGAACTTCAGGCTGATTCCATTAGCATGAATGATGGTTCTGTAATTCCAATCAGCCGTAATCAGAAGAACAATGTAAGAAGCAGATATCTGAGTTACTTCACGGAGGGTGGACTGGTTTAAATGTTCAATTTTATTTCTTACCGTGTATCTATGTTCTACATGCTTCTCTTTATCGGGTTCTTCCAGCATAGACGCACAAATAAAGTTGTGAGTATACTTGCTCTTTTGTGGGTATATATCTCAACGGGAGCAATTGAATATTATACTTTTGTCATTCAGGATTTGACCCAGTTCAATCCTATTCTCATGTATGCAGAAATGATATTCTATTTCATTCCGATTTTACTCATTGGTAAATACCGAGATGGACGTGGAATCTTTGTGGCAGTTACAGCGGTAGATGTGATGATTATGGGAAATGTCACTGCGCAGTTCATTTACCTGCAGAAGCAAAGCATTTTCCTGGCCATTGGTGCGAAAATTATTATTCACACGGCTCTTCTCGTAGCGCTTATTATTCTTGTGCGAGAGACTTTTTGGGCTTATGCGGCGCGCAGTAAGAAGAACTGGTGGGAGATGACTGCCATTGCCGGCCTTCTCTTTATTTCCGTAAGTCAGTTGATTAACTGGCCAATCAATATCCGAATGACCCCTCTGGTTATCATGCCAGTGGTTACCATTCTGATTCTCATGTCCCTCTTCTGCATCATTATGATGAATTTACTTCGGGCGCGTAATCAGGAAGACCGGGTACGTCAGGATAGAGATATGATGGAATCCTATGCTCGTCATGTTCGCCGTGAGACAGAACTTATGATTGAGAAGGAGCGGGACGCGGCAGTTATGCGCCATGATCTGCGCCATCACAACAATCTGATTCTTTCCTACCTCAATGCTGGAGAGTATGACAAGATAGAAGAATTACTGATTCAGAATAACAACCGCCTGGAACAGACCAAGGGGTATCGCTATTGTAAAAATGTTGCCATCAATGGCCTGCTTTCCAGATTTGAATTCTCCTGTGAAAAGAGGGGTGTGCAGTTTGTCTGCACTGCAAATGTGGCTGACTTTGGACAGGATGACATGATTGAATTTGAGTATGCGGCTGCCCTTTCCAATCTGGTGGAAAATGCTGTGGAAGCTACCTTTCGTCAGGATCCAACAGAGGAAAGATTTGTAAGGGTAACCATTAATTCTGAGCATGGTCGCATGGGTACCAAGATTGAAAATACTTATTCAGAGGCAGCCATTCATATGGACGAGACTGGCGTCCTGACTTCCGAAAAGAAGGAGAGTGGCCACGGCCTTGGCCTTCATTCCGTAAACTCCTTTGTGGAAAAGTACAATGGTATTTTTTCTCAGGACTTTGGCAAAGACCTTGCAGTTACCCGCCTGGTGTTTAACATGCCAGATCAGGCATAGATAACAAGTCAAAGCAAACTTAGATATTCATCAGGTCCTGCGTAAACTTAATATACGAAATCAAAAATGGGAGACGTAGCTTCGGTTACGTCCTTTTTAGTTGGCTAATGAATGTTATAAGTAGATCACGGAGGGGGAGTTAATCTATGAAGAAA
>OMVA01000067.1 GCA_900314445.1 uncultured Lachnospiraceae bacterium
GTATACAGGTAAATCCACGTTGCTACAAATGTGAGGTCACTTCATATTATCTAAAGTCACAAGTGTGCGGTGGCTATAAATCAATACTATACTGATAGACTTCACGCTTTGGAAGTCCTCTGTCTTCCGCTACCTTCTTCACTGCGTCCTTCTTGGAAAGACCCTCATCCATATACTTTTTGATGTGGTCTTCCATGGAAATATTCTCCCAAACAGCCACTTCTTCTGCACGAATTTCTTCATAAGGCTTACCATGTATTACCAGAACATATTCCCCTCTTGGGTCGTTTTCCTTATAGTATTCCACAGCCTTTGCAAATGTCATTTGCATAAAGGTTTCATGCTTTTTGGTAAGTTCCTTGCAAATTGTAAGAGCTCTGTCGCCGCCAAAAACGTGAATAAGTTCATCTAAAGTTTTCTTTAATCTGTGAGGAGCTTCATATATAACAATGGTTCTTGTCTCTCTTTCCAGTTCCCCCAGCACACGCTTTCTTTCGTCCTTTTCCGTTGGCAGGAAGGCTTCAAAGCAAAAGCGTCTGGCCGGCTGACCTGATGCAATGAGAGCATTGATGACCGCGGCCGCTCCCGGAATTGGAACCACCTGAAGGCCCGATTCATAGCATTTCGCCGCCAGAACTTCACCAGGATCGGAAATGCCAGGTGTGCCAGCGTCAGTGATAACCGCAATATTCTGACCTGCCTGCAGTTTCTCAATCAGCAGGTCGGCCTTGTCATACTTATTAAATTCATGGTAACTGGTCATTGGCGTCTCAATCTCAAAATGATTGAGCAACTTAATGGAATTACGTGTATCCTCCGCTGCAATCAAATCCACTTCCTTCAGGATGCGGATAGCCCGGAAGGTCATATCCTCCAGATTACCGATTGGCGTCGCTACTAAATATAAAGTTCCAGCCATATTTCTCACCTTCTATTTCTTTTTCACCAGCATTTTCATCTACCTGACAGCAAATGTACTTGGCTTCCACTATCTTGCCAGTAAATCTTCTTACAACATGCCGTATATTTTCAAAACTTCTTTTGTATAATTTCCATCTTTGTCATATACATTCAGGCTTGGCAATACCTTCAAATAGGATTTGCCGCCCTTTACAGCCTCAATCAAAACCATGTTAGGTTCCTTGCCCTCCGACGGCTGCACCATTCGCATTCGCTTTGGCTCCAAATGATATTTCTTCATTAGTGAAATCATATCCGACAGTCGAAATGGCTTATGTACCATAGTCAGGCTGCCGCCCTGTTTTAGCAAATATTGTGCGCCGGCAATTACATCTTCCAGTTCCATTTCCACTTCATGTCGGGAAATATTCAGAGTATCGCTTGGATTCGTGAGACCACCTGCGTCCTGAATATAGGGAGGATTACAGGTAACTGCATGAAAGATTTCTGGCCTAAAGTTGGAACGAATCTTTCGGATATCCCCCTTTTCTCCGCCAAATATCTGGCATCTGTCTTCCACATGGTTCAGTTTTACACTTCGACCAGCCATTTCCGCAACAGGCTCCTGAATTTCAAGGCCTGTTACATTTCCCGCTTTTCCCTTGGCCAGTAAAAGCATGGGAAGGATACCTGTTCCTGTACAGAAATCACACACTTGTTTTTTGTAAATCTTAGGTCCCTTATCTTTTTCTTCCTGATCCCATTTCTCACCGCAGTACTTGTCCCGATCTCCTGAATAGGCAAAGTCCGAAAGCAGAATTGCATCCATTCCGAAACAGAAAAAAGAAGGGTTCTGTATAATACGGAACCCATTACATTCAAGATCGTCCACCCGTTCTCCCGGATGGACAATACTTTCTTCTTCAATTGTAAGTTTCGACAACATTTCTGATGACATGCTTACTTCTCTTTCATTTGGAAAATTACGTCAGGCAAATCCTTTATTCGCCCTGACTTTCCTGTGGTTTATGAGGTTTATGACGGTGATTTCTTCTATGACGGTTATTGCCTGACTTCTGCTCACCATTCTGCCCCTGACCATGGTTTTGATTACTAGCCTGGTTGTTTGACTGATTATTTGTCTGGTTATTTCCAGGATTATTCTTCTGGCCATTTGCCTGATTTGGCTTAGGGCCATGTCCCTGACCATTCTTTCCGTTTGGCTTCTGACCTCTACCGTTTTGTCTATCCCCATTTGGTCTTTCACCATTCTGGCGATCACCACGACCATCACGATTTTCGTTATGTGACTTTTCTGGTCTCTGATTTGGCTTTTTCTTAGCCTGTTCTCCAGTATTACCCTGGGCATTCTTATTATCACGATTGCCAGCTGCTGACTTTCCAGCATTTCCACTGTCATTCTTATCGTGATTCTGATCCTTCTTTGCACCAGCTTTTCCTGCATTTTCAGCCTGTTTCTTTGTACCATGTTCCAGCGCTGCAAATGGGTCCTGACCCTTTTTCTTATGGCCCTGAACAGATAAATCATCCGCTAAAGCTTCTCTGATTTCACGCTCGTCATTTTCATTCACGATGACATAGCGAACCTTCTGGCGCAGTACATTTACAAAGGATACGATTCCCAACTGACCTTCCTGGTCAAGTACGGTATCGCCTTCGCGAGGTAACTTGCTATTCAGATATTCGTATGCTTCCTCTTCATTACGGAGACAGCACATCAGCTTCCCGCAAACACCAGAGAGTTTGGATGGAGAAAGGCTGAGGCCCTGCTCCTTAGCCATACGAATAGATGTTGGCTTAAATTCATTCAGGAATGCATGACAGCAAAGTTCACGGCCACAAATTCCAAGACCACCCTTAAGCTTTGCTTCATCACGAACACCAATCTGACGGAGTTCAATTCTCATGTGAAGACTGCTTGCCAGTTTTCTAACCAGCTCACGGAAATCTACACGGTTATCTGCTGTGAAATAGATAACAACCTTGCTGTTATCAAATGCATATTCTGCACGAAGAACCTTCATTTCCAATTTCAGTTCTTCTACAAGTGTTTTACAAACTTCAGTTGCTTCTGCTTCCTTGGACTTGTTCTCTTCGACCTTGGCAAGATCCTTTTCATTCGCAATACGAACCACAGGGCTAAGTGCACCCTTAATCTGCTCTTCAGGAATAGACTTTCTTCCCTGAACGATTTCACCAATTGTCATTCCCTGCTCGGTCTGAACAATGACCTTTGTATTTACTGGTGTATGATATTCACCCGGGTCAAAGTAATATACCTTACCATTTTCCCGAAATCGTACGCCTACTACTTCTTTCATCTTACATCTCCTTAAGTGTCAGGATCAGAAGCTTCATAACATCTTCTAACTTGGCATTGGCTGTAATACGCTTCTTCGCGTTTTCAATAGCCTTCATCTTATCTTCCAGTTCATTGAAAGAAAGATACTTTGCCTGATCCTTCATGGTCATCAGCTCGGACTTAAACAAAATCCGGTCTGGCTTACCTGTAACCTTAAGTACAACCATATCTCTGTACCAAAGCATCATCAGGTCTAAATAATCATTGATATCCATCTTGTAAGACTTGCAGTTTTCAATAGCAGCTGCAATATCATCCAGATCCATATCATAAATCTTTGTTTCAAGACTAATGACAGACTGAATCAGTCGATCATAATCCTCGTTTGTTGCAAGCAGAACCGCCTTACCCAGGTTACCTTCTGCATACTCAACTGCAAAGTCAATCTTGGCATCACTGGCATCGTAATGACTCTTCAGGTAATCACGAATGTCCTTTTCCCTTATTGGCTTTGTATTAAATGTCATGCATCTGGAACGAATAGTTGGAAGCAACTTCTCCGGATTCGTAGAAATGATAATAACGATACCATATTCTGGTGGTTCCTCGATGGTCTTCAGCAGGGCATTCTCAGCCTCTACCGTCATCTGCTCTCCATCTTTAATGATGTAGATCTTATACTTACCAGAGTATGGACGAATTTCCATAGTGTTAACCAACTGGTCTCGAATCTCTTCTACAGAGATGACACCTGCCTTTGCGTGATTCACATAAATAATATCAGGATGATTTCCAGAATCAGCCTGATGACATGACTTACATGCATCACAGGAATCTGTTCCACCTACTTCACACTGCAGTGTTTTGGCAAAACAATAAGCCAGCGTGCTTCTGCCGCTGCCTGCTTCTCCGCCTATAATATAAGCGTGGGCCACATGGTCTGTCTCAATCATGCTTTTAAAATGACTGATCAGCTCCTCGTGCCCCACAATCTGCCGAAAATTCATTTTTATGCGCCTCCTTTACCCCTAAATAAGCGCTTGCACTTGTGCCTCTATGATAGCATAAATATCGGCAATTGGTAAAGTTGCATCAATCTTTGTAATACGTTCTGGATATTTGTCTGCAAGAGATCTGTAGCCATCACTTACTTGTCTGTGGAAAGATAATTTTTCCTGCTCCATACGATCCAGTTCCTTCTGATTTTTCTTTCTCTTAATGCCCTCTTCCGCAGTAAGATCCAGCAAAAATGTCATATCCGGCATACAGCCCTGAACGGCATACTGATTCACATTGTAAACATTGTCCACTCCCAGACCTCTGGCAATTCCCTGATAAACCAGCGCAGAATCAATGAATCGATCACTGATTACAGCCTTGCCTGCCTCCAGGGCTGGGCGAATCACCTGTGCCATAAGCTGAGCACGAGCAGCTGTATAGAGAAGAAGCTCTGTTGTTGGATCCATTTCCTTAAATTCTGGATTCAGTAAAATCTCTCGAACTGCCTCACCGATATTTGTGCCACCTGGCTCACGCGTAATGATAACATCGTAATTATTCTTCTTTAAAAACTCAGAAAGCAGATGAATCTGTGTTGTCTTTCCGGATCCATCCGGACCTTCCATTGTAATGAAAATTCCCTTTTTATTATCTGCCATCTTAAACTCCTTCAAGGCAGTATCCCTGCCCTACTTTTCTTCTTTATTTATGCAAACGGACTTTACCTGGCCTTTACAAATTCTTGGGCAAGTCTTTCCGATTCTTGGACAAGATTTTGCTCCGTCTTTATGAAGTATTTGCGCAGTTCATTTGCCAGGATTTGATTAGAAAGGTGAATCTGCATTTCCATTCATGAAATCCAGAACTCTTTCCTTGATTGATTCATCTTCGATAATACTTGGCTGGTAATTGTTTGATTCTGCAGAATATACATAGCAAGGAATCATGTTTTCATCATAGCCAGTTACCACTTCATCCTGAATGTGAAGAGTGTACTGATAGATGAGTGTACGATTTTCTGGGAAGGAATTTCCGCCGAAGCAGAAGTTGCCCAGAGAATACACAATTGGCACTCCATTGTAGAACTCGCGTTTCTGAAGTACGTGTGGATGGGAACCAATTACCAGGTCCGCACCATTATCTACAAAGGCATGGCAGACACTCTGCTTCCAGCCATCTGGCTGATGCACGCCCTCTGTTCCACCGTGGAAATAAACCACCTGGAAGTCTGAATTTGCACTGGCTGCTTCCAGATACTGCATATGATCATAGGCTTCCTGCTCACTGTAGAAGGATACGCAAACCACAGCAAGGGTAAAGCCATCCTTTTCATAGTAAATGACCTTGTCCTTGTAACCCCAATCCACGCCGGCGTTATCTAAAGCGGTCTTGGTATCTTCAAAACCTGTATCTCCATAGTCGAAGCTATGGTTGTTATCGATGGTAACTGCCTCAATGGAGTTATCTGCAAAAATCTGGGCTGCCTTACTTGGTGCCTTGAACCAATAGCCCTTAATAACATTCTGGCCATCTGCTCCCACATTTGTGGTCACACTGGTTTCTGCGACTCCATCTCCATCATTGTCCACCATGGTCCTGGTCTGGCTGGCTGTGGAAAGACTCTGCACCTGACCTGGCTTGATGCGAGGTGTCAGGGCCTGATCAGAAATTGCACTTTCACAATTGGCAACTGTCAGATCATCATCTTCAAAGGCGCTTCTTACGCCATCAAAGAAATATGTATTTGGCTGTGTATCTTCATAAGCAAGAATGGTACCAGCCCCATGATTTTCCAAATCCGAGGCCAGATTACAATCTCCCAGGAAAGTCAGCTTGATATCAAAGGAGGTTACTTCCAGCTCCTCTGTAATCAGAGCATCTGTAGAAGTTGCTTCCACAATATTTTCCTGCAAATTCTCGGAAATACTACTGGTCACACTGTTTACAGACTGATTTACAGAATCACTGTCCGCATTGATCTGTTCCTTATCTGCAGACTCTTTCTCTGCAGAATCCACCAGTGCTTTCCACTTGTCAGGATGTTCCACATAGTAGTAAGTTCCAAAGCCCCCAGAGGCCAGAAGCAGCAGGATGAACACAAGAAAGGCCTTGCGACGTCTTGCCTGAATTTTTCTTCGTCTGGCAGCTCTCTGACGAGCTAATCTTTTCTCTTGTTCATGCCGGATCAATTCATCCCGGTAATCCCTGTTGGTCATGCCTTTCCCTTCCCTAAATTGCTTTTACTACGAAAATCTCATTTGCCAGTTTGCCACGGGCTACTTCTCTTGCGGCATTCTCCGCTCTCACTTTCTCTGTGAAAATTCCAAACACAGTTGGTCCACTGCCGGACATCATGGCATTCTCTGCCCCTGCGTCCATCATGGTATCCACAATATCTACAATCACAGGATTTCTCTCTGCGGTTACGTACTGAAGCACGTTAAGCATGGTGCCACATACCCCGGACAAATCCTGAGCCTTAATGGCTTCCACCATCTTGTCCACATCCGGATGGCAAATGGACTGCACATCCTTCTCTACTAATTCATCATACTGGCCGTAGGCCTGCTGGGTTGAAACGGACACAGCAGGTTTTGCAACCAGGAATGTTACGTCTTCAAAATTCTCTGCCAAGGATGGCAGGCTGGTTAAGACCTCACCGATTCCTTCAGAAAGGGCTGTTCCACCCTCAATACAATAAGGAACATCTGCACCCAGAGTCACACCAATTTCCCGTAAGTCCTCATTGCTAAAGCCCAAAGAAAGGAGCTTGTTCACTCCTCTCAGCGTGGCTGCACAGTCGGCAGAGCCTCCTGCCATGCCTGCGGCAATAGGAATCCTCTTGTCTAAGGTGATATAAAGTCCCTGCTCAAGTCTTCCTGTCTTTTCTAAAAGTACATGGGCTGCCTTATAGATTAAATTATCCTGACCCAGAGAAAGTTTGCCTGAATTTGCGGCATTTCCCTGAGCATTCAGGAGTTCAATTTCGATTCCTGGAGTATTCACTTCTTTCATTGTAAGGGTGTCGTAGATATCCAGAGTCTGCATAACCATGCGTACCAGATGGTAACCATCCTCTCTTCTTCCTGTGATATCCAGACTTAAATTGACCTTTCCATAGGCCTTTTCGATGATTTCAGACATGAATTCCCCTTCTTATGGATTTTGGCAATCGATAATAGCACTAGATATGCTATTTTAAAAATAAATAACCACTTTATATTGTACTTAATTTTCCCCTCTTTTCAAGGATAAAAAACGCAATGCTGATAGTGATTTTTGCGTTTTTATGTAGAAATTCTGTCTAATTTGTCCATGCATTCTGAACATATTTTCCTACAGAAGATGTCAATCCACATAAAAGCTTAATATTTATATCAATTTTATGTCTTTTATATCTGCTATTTGTCATTTCTATATCATTTTCATGACATCGACTGGGTAAAAATATTTTTGCTAACGTTTACATAATTTTCTGTAAAAAATGTTAAAGTTTTGATAATTCTATTTACCTTTATATGGTAGAATAAGAAGGTAAAGTCCTATCATATGTCTAGAAATTTCAAAAAGATAGCTGTGCAGTTCATTTGCATAGTTAGATTTTAAACACTTTGTTTTTTATCAAATTTATGTAGTAAGGAGAGACTATGCAGGATCCAAAAGATTGGTATTTAACTGAAGCAGATACAGCAGACGAAGAATTTGTCCATCGCGAATCCCAGGAAGAGTTACAGTTCTATGCTGACGTGGTAGGCGGTAACCTGGAAGCCATTCGAAAGAACTGCGAAAGTGGTCGTTTCTCCAATTCCCAGGGTGTTGGCCGACTGTCTGTGAATCCAGTTACGAACCTCAAATATCACCTTGTTGTAACTACAGCTCTCATTACTCGTTACTGCATACAGCATGGTATGGAAAGTGAGAAGGCCTTCCGACTCAGCGATTATTACATTACCAAGCTGGACTATTGCAATACGGAGGAGGACGTAATCGCTCTCCACGACCATATGGTTATGGACTTCACTGGTCGTATGCACATGCTTAAGTTCGACAAGTTCAAATCCAAAGCTGTCAGCGACTCTCTGAACTATATCTATTCTCACCTGAAGGAACGCCTGACGGTGGACAAGATTGCGGATGCTATCCATGTATCACCATCCTACCTTTCCCGTGCTTTTAAGAAAGAAACCGGTGCTTCTGTCAGCGACTATGTTCGTGAGCAGAAGATTGATGCATCCATTAATTTGCTCAAGTTCAGTGACTTCCCTCTGGTTGATATCTCCGAGAGATTTGGATTCTCATCCCAGAGTCATTTCATTCAGACCTTCAAAAGCATCGTAGGCGTAACACCAAACGTATACCGCAAACTTCACGGCCATTCTGAGTGGACCGTCAGCGAGGAAGAGGAATAATAATTTCAAAATTTTAAATCACGAAAGGCATGTGATTATCACATGCCTTTTTTCATGTCTTTTTTTCTTTGCAAATGCGTTGCACAGTCCATTTGCATAAAGTGAAAATGCCCCAGCCCTATCATTAGGACTGAGGCATTTTCTGTATGTGGTTTGTGGGTTGGCTAAATTAATTTTCCATAATGGAAATGTTATAAAGCTGAACAGTGCCAGTAGCGGATTTTCCAAGATTTACATAGAATACTCCCCCCGCATCATCCTGTGTCATTGTGAATGAGTATGTAACTTCCTTCTCCACACCTGGCTCCAGAGTAACGTATGCACCCTCAGTATAATCTGGATAGTAAGTAACACCATTCGTAACATTTGAACGAATACTTGTTGCTGTATCGGAGAGTGCTTTGAAAGTAAATGTATAAGTCTTTCCAGCCTTAAGATTCAGACCAGATTTACTCATCTGAATGTAATAATCCTGAGTTCCAGGTGCTGTAATCATAAACTGATATCCACCGGTAATCTCTGTAATATCTGCAGCAGCATCTGTATTCGCATTTGACCAGAATCCTGTTGTATCACCAGGCCTTACAAGCATCACAGGACCGCTTGCTGTTGTATCATCAGCTGCAGGATCTGCTACTGGAGTATCCTGTGGATTACTCTCATCACTTCCTGCGGCAGGAGTTGGATCTGTAACAGGATCTGCAGAAGGCGCTTCTGCTGGATCCTTTGTTGCATCTGTAGGAAGGGAATCATCAACACTTGCTGCTCCCTTAAAGCGAACCTTCAAATTATTAAATGTAATATCACCGGCTGGTGTTGCGCTTCCGTCATCACTCTGACCCATAGAGAAGGCAAAACCAACGTTTGTATCGGTTTCTTCCTTCATTGTGAACGTCTTATGAATATGCAGTGTCTTTCCTGCAGTTAAAGCATATACACCATTGTTTGTTCCTACGTAATCTACGCTGTAAGCCTTGTAACCTCTTGCTTCTCCACCCTGGAAGATCATGATAATGCTACGATCAACGGAAGAAGTCACATCCACATCAACTTCATACTCCTGACCCTTAACAAGAGTAATACCTTCCTGTTTCAGCTGTGCACCATAGTTAACGGAGCCAACACTGGTTACATGATATGTAAGAGAACCATCTTCATTCTTCTCATAATATCCTGCACCACCTTCAGCAGTCAGATTCATCCAACCACCTGTCAGCTTATTGTCTGCATCTACTTCGAATGCTGTGTTCTGAACTACTTCAGAATTTGTATCATCAACGCCTGGTTCTGTCTTTCCTGAATCTACCTCTGCCCCTGTGGATCCAGAAATCTTTTCAAACTTCAGATTTTTGATTGTAAGTACACCGGCTGGCGTATCAACCTTATCAGCCTTACCAAGTGAGAATGTGAAGTAGGCTGTGGTATCAACTGCCTTAGCCATACCAGACATATTCAGTGTGATGTCAATATCATTTGTACCAGGTTCAAGATCAATGGTCTTACCGTCATACCAGCCATTGAGTGAGCTGAGTGTTGCAATCATGATCTTACGCTTTACGCTGGATTCAATTTTGCAAGTTACTCTATATACTACGCCCTTTTCTAAGGTTACATTTTCCTGCTTAACCTGAACGGCATAGTTTGCTGTACCTACATCAGAAATATCTACTGTAAGTGCGCCATCCTTTGCATCGAATGTTGCCTGACCACCATTCAGCATTGTGTTCCATGGTGTAATCTTTCCACTTCCATCCTTTGCAAATGATGTGTTCTTTAAGATTGCATCATCCGCTGGTATTTTAACTGCAGGCATTTCGTCTGCTGTGATTTCTGCTAGTGAAATATCATCAATACATACCGTATGCTTTTCTGTAATTCGTCTGCCATTAACCATTCCCAGGCAGAAGCTGATAAATGCATCATTGTCTGTTGCTGCATCCATCTGGAAGTACTTTGTGTATTCCTGATACTGATTACCAACTGACACAATGTTTTCACCAGAATATACTGGATACTCAAGGGCTTTACCCCCCTGCATAATTCCGCGGATTTCACGATCAATTGATGACTTTGCCTTGAATGTAAGCTTATAGTAGTGACCATTCTCAAGTGTAACACCTGTCTGCTTAAGCTGTACCTTGTAGTCCTGATCAGCTGTATCATCAATTGTAAATGAGATTGCTCCATCTTCCTTCTGGTAATCAACTACATAAGATGCCTTTGCATCAGAAGCAATGTACGCTTCCCAACCAGCAAGGTCAGACTTAAATGCACCATTCTTTACCAGGGCATCTTCCTGGAGAACTACATTATCAATGTAGTTTCTTCCCTCACCTGTAACCTTGATTACAAGATCAGAATTAACTAACTGTTCACCTGTTGCAAAAGTAAACTTTGCTTTCTGATTTTCCTTTGTAAGTTCCTGTGTGAACTTTTCTCCGTTAATTGTAAGTTCTACAGTAGCACTGCCTTCTGTCTGACCTTCAAATGAAAGTTCATACTTTTCATTTGGCTTAATTGCCAGTGCAGATTCCCCAAGGCTTGCACTTCCTGCAACTGCAAGTCTATGTCCGGTACCGTCTTTTCCTTCGGATGTAACAGACAACTTTGCTGCGTCTGCATCACTGATTTCCCAGTAAGCAAGGCGATTTGCACCTTCATTAAAGCCACCATTGTAAACGTAGTTTCCTGTAGAAAGAACTGTCTTCTTGTTCATTTCTTCATCAGTCATTTCGCTCTTCTTAACAAGGCGTACGTTTGTGATGTCGATGTCTGCAGCAGAACCGCAAGCACCCATTTCATATTCCAGACGACCATTTGCATCAGAATCTTCTGTCATTGTGAATTCAAACTTATAGTTCTGATACTGACTTGTCAGGTTTACATTCTGAACTGGCATGTAAGCAGTATATCCGCGATCTGGTGCCTTTACTCCCACGCCCATTGTTCGATTAGATGAAGCCTTTGCATCAAAGGACACTTCGTAAGTTGCACCCTTCTTAAGAGGAATGCCAGCCTGTACCAGCTGAACACTGTAATCAACTGTTCCCTCATTGCTTGTCTTAATATCAATCTGGTTATTATCGATATCTGCTGTTGCTTCTCCACCAAGTGTAGTTAAGAACTTCCATGCATAATCATCCGTTAAGCTTTCCTTTTCAGCAAAGTTACCATTGATAATATAGTTGCCATCTGCATCTGGATCACGAAGAACAACTTTCTTTTCAGGCTTTGTTACATTTTCATCGTATGAATCTTTCTGATAAACACGAACATAATCAATCTTGAACTGCTTACCATCTACAGTTGTTACATCAGAAGGAGCACCAGCCCACTCATTACCAACTGCAAGGTTAAGAATCAGATAGAAGTTCTGATCAAATGGAGCAGGATAGGAAGCTGTACCTGCACCAACTGTTGTTGAGTACCAATCACTTTCTTCATGATACTTAACGCCATCCACATACCAGATAATCTTTCCTGGCATCCATTCAACTGTGAACTTGTGATAACAAGCTGAGAATCTCTGTCCACTTGGAAGTCTGTATGTTCCCTGGCTCTGGCTGTGTGGATTACCAAAGTGAAGTGTTCCGTAAAGAAGATCGGATTCTTTACCCATAACTTCCATGGCATCAATCTCACCACATCTTGGCCACTGGCCATAGAGGTTTTCATTTGTTGGCATTAACCAGAAAGCTGGAAGGAATCCTTCCCCTTCCGGAACGATTGCTGATACTTCGGCAATACCATACTTGAAATCGAACTTGCCCTGTGTATTAATACGACCTGATGTAATGGAATCCTTTGTTGTTCCCTTTGATTCCAGAACAAGCTTTCCGTCATCCACATGAATATTTTCAGAGCTGTCTACATATTTCTGCCATTCAGCATTTACATATCCAGGCTCATGTGTTTCCACATTCCATACGGATTTATCCAGCTGTCCGCCATCAAATTCATCATCAAATACAAGATTATATCCATCGTAGGAAAGATCATTTCCCTTACTAGCCGCCGTACCCTCATTAGTTGAATTACTTACTTCATCATAATCAAGGGATACGGAAATTGTGATTACCTGATCACCAACTTTAATTTCTGCACTTGATGTTACTGTTTTCTTTGTTGACTGGTTTGCTGCAGCCTTAACGACTGTGCCACTTGCCAGGAGTCCTGCGCCTGCAAGTGAAGTTACCAGGAGAACTGTTGCTGCTTTTCTTGCTTTCTTAGAACGAAGGATGACTGCAATACCCCCTGCAGCGCAGATCATAAGAACCAGGCTCACGATTAACCATGAGGAATCTCCTGTCTTGGCTGTCTTTACTGTCTTGACTGGCTTTACTGCCTTGCTGGCATCCTTAGCTGAATCCTTAACAGAAGCTGTCTTTGCAACATTTGCACCTGTTGCATTATTTGCCGCACCTTCATTTTTGTTCTTCAGCTTTAATCCATAAGTTTTTGATGTACCACTTGAAATTGAATCCCCCTCTGCGAGAACCCAAGTTGTTCCATCACTACCCTCAACAGTAAATCCTGTAGGAATTTTTCCTGAGAGGGAAATAATGTTTAAGTCACGAGGTGTTCCATTTTCAATCTGGATTTTTGCATCCACAGAAGCGTCTGCTGAATATGACGTCTGATTTGTTGTTACTGTAACAACAGGTTTTGCTTCATCACCATGTACCACAGCAGGCATAAGCAGCGCCGCCATAAGAGTAGAAGCGATGAGAATTGCTGCTCTTGATTTCTTCATTTCCTTTGCTCCTTTCATTTTTGATCGTTTCGAAACTGTCTTAAGATACCTGCATAATAATTTGAAAAGTGGTCACAGTATATTAGATTGAAATTCAAAATATCATTTTCATGACCTATTTTGTAAAAATATGTGTTTAATTATGACATTTTTCCATCCCAAAGGCAGAAATCTTGCATTTAAATTTCATACAATACATAGGTCTTTCCCGCAAAGATAGGGAACTTAGCAAATATTTTACTGACACCTGTCATATTTTTAAGTGTAATTTTCTACCCTCAATGTTATTTTCATTACTACTAAATTGCGTGATAGATGGTAAATAAAAAAAGCAGAGTATGAAAATTCATACTCTGCTCAATCCATTTGCTAAAAAATTTCCTTTTTCATTAAATCCGTCATTCTCTGCCAATAAGAAGTCAGATCCTGCAGTTCCAGATTCTCCATAGAATCCTCGCCCTCAGTGAAAAGTGGCTCCTTGTATCCCAGACACTGATTATAAGGAATATCCTGACCAAATTCAGAAGCATACCACTCCGCAAAGAAGTCTGCAGAAAGGGCATCTTCGCTGTAGTCAGCGATTTCTGTGTCATGGAAGTTGCGGAAATCAGCTGGGATTTCGAAAACTTCACCTGTGCCTGGCTCAATCATAAGCACCTGCTTTGTACTTTTAGAAATGGCAAATTGTCTGCCCATCCAGTCAAAAGCAAATACCTCGATATCGCCCTTGATTCCTGGGAAAGCCCTCTCCACGATTTTGGTCCACTTATCAATTTCATCAAATTTATGAAGACGGTAAAGGCCATTCATAAATGTAAATCCCGAATATTTCTTCTGAAAATCCTGCTGGGATTTAATCTTATCGTTGTCGATTACTCCCATGGATTCTAAAAATTTCTCAAACATATATTGCTCCTTGCATGCCTCGCCTGCATAAACTTCGAGGTTCTCTATTTTTCTTCTTATTAATCACCGATGATTCTAACATAATTTCACCTGGAATATGTAGCTCTTCCTTTTATATTTATATAAGCATACATTCTCCATAAGCCTGCCTAGTATCGGTTGTGCACCTTCTCAGCAAAACAGAGTAAATCTTTTACTTCAATTACAGTCCCATCATCTAAGATTGCCTTTCCCGTCATACGCCCAAAGACCTGATGCTGATCAGAGCAAATGGCCTTGACGTCGATCTTGGCAGCACGGTCTAAGACTGGCACAAATTTCATTTCGAATCTGCCATCCGATGAAGTAAAAGTCCAGGGTGCCTTGTAGGAAGGAGCATCCATAGGACCAAAATCCTTAGGGTTTACCTGCTTTCCTCCACTAATAAATGGGTTTGGTCCCGTATCCCCTGGAATGTTAAAGCGTACATTCTCCAACTTATGAACTTTGCCGTCATAGAAAATCACATTTTCCGTGGCAGCTTCTGTATTACCGAATCCATAGCCAATATTAAAACCAAAGGCATGACCATTGATATCCGCATTTCCACTGCCCCAGTACCAGGTGTTGTCGTAGGTCCAGACCCCCCGTCCCCAGTCCAGAGTTCCAAAGTCTGTTTTGGGATCAAAGGTATAGGTCTTTCCATCAAATTCTACCTTACCAGATGCTCGCATACAGTTAATCTTCTGATTGTAATAGAAGGCATGCTTCTGGTCCCAAGGTGTGGCAATCACCATGGTATCCATATCTGGTTGCTGAAGCGTGATATTTGCACGAAGAGTTTTGCCATCCAGGAAGTTCTTAAAATTACATTTGAGAATACGCTTATTCTTTTCTAAGCGGTATTCCATATGCAGTCTCTTATCCTGATACTTGACATTACCTTGGCTGGAAGATTCTGGCATGTGCAGCTTACCCATTGGAAAGACATTGAGAATCGTCTCCGTATGCTCCCACGACTCTTCTCCGAATAGGAGCAGACTGGCGGACTGCAAACCAATGTAGCCATCATCGGAAATGGTCAGGGCAAGACCGAACTTATCCGACATAATTAAATAATAATCCCACTCTTTAATTCTAAATTTGGGTGCCTTAATCTGGCCACGACTGTACTTCCAGACCAGACTTCTTGCCCAACCTGGCTCTGCAATCTCTCCCTCAGAATTTAGGAGTTCCTGTTCCCTAGTTACTTCATGACTTCTCATATTGCCACCCCCTGACAATAATTACAGGTCAACCTATCTTTTCTCTATCTTCTTCACCTTCGTACACAATTCCAGTAAACTGCTTTTCTATTAACTCATTCAGTTCCTGAAGGCTTTCCATTTGAAATGTCTCACCATCCTGAAGACATTCAGCAAGGCACTTTGCTTTCGAATTGTTATAAATCACAGAAAGAATATGCGGATTTTCCTTCAGCAAACTCATTTCAAATTCCGCGCCTTCCATAGCATTTCCCTGATAAGTAAATAGCTTCTTACCATCCTTATCCAGAACCTGATTGTCCAGAATTGGACGTGCTTTAATTACAGCAATATCATTTGCCTCAAAGGCCTTATACTTATTGAAGGCTCCACTATATTCGTACACAGTTCCATCGAAGGTGATTATGGTATTGGCTTCAAGGAAAAGGAAGAAACCTTCCACTGCCAGTACAAAAAGACAAATAATCATTACGCCGATTGTCGCTCCCATGGTCAGGTGATGCACCCTTGTCTCAATGAATGCAAATATACTTGCCAGGGCTGTAAATATAAGGAAGCCCTGAATCAAATAGATGGTAAACATATCTGCATGAACCTTAAGGAGAAGTTCCTTTTCTTCCTTGATTGGGATATCTTCCTCTTGCGATTCCTCATTGGGTTCTGACTGAGTATCTCGCTTAGATTCATCACTACTATCTGACTGAATATCTCGCTTAGATTCATCACTACTATCTGACTGAATATCTTTTTCAGATTCATCACTGATTTCTGTCTGAATATCCTGAAGGAATTCCTCACCTGAATTCGGAATCTTATCCTGATTCGATTCTTCACTGCTATCCGACTTACTATCCTGGTCAGAATCTTCACTCGAATCCGGATTTTCTTCCTGCTTCAAGTTTTCACTAGGATTCGGCTTCTTTTCTAGCTCTGCCTCTTCATAATACTGCTCAAGTGGAGAAGAGCTATCTTCCTCCAGATTATCAATATCCGGGAAATCAATTATTATGGTTTCCACCTGATTTCCAATTGTTTTACTTTTCTTTTCCATAATTTGTTCCAATTCTGATCAAATAAATTCATTTTTAAAAAACTAACGCCCTTGCAAAACCCATTTCCCCAAAGTGACTTTCCCTGCAAGGTGGCTCATGGCAGATAAATCTTTTCTGTCAGTATTTTTCTCACCAACAGTAATTTTCTCACCAGCGGTAATTTTCTTCCCACTAGAATCATGTCTGCCATCCTTGATCAGAGTCCAAACTAAAGTAATTACAAGTGCTATAAAAATTACAATACCAATTATTATATTAAAATCACCAAAACCAACGTGAAACATTGTGCCCCAAAATATATTTACTTTGTAAATATAATCAGCCTTCTACCTCACTATAATCATAGCATTTGCAAGATTTTAAGCAAGAAAAAAGCCCGCAAATAAGAGGGCTAATTCGGCAAATGAGATTGCCGCATATTCCATACGCCTGGCAATTCCATTTGCATCTATATAACTATGCATTTTCTTCTTATTTATCTTCTTTTATTTCTTCTTGAATATCTTCTTTATCCTTTGAAATGAATTTCTTCATTGTGGCATCCATACCCAGAGCACCCAGAGGTGCTGTGATTACAATAGATACAACGGCCATAGTAAGAACTGTGTTACCACAGGCAAGTCCCATGGCAAGTGGCACACCACCGATTGCTGCCTGTACTGTTGCTTTTGGAAGCTGGGAAATCAGGCAGAAAAGAATTTCCTTCTTGTTAAGTCCAGTACCAAGTACAGAAAGGAGTGTTCCCACTTCACGGAAGGCAAGGCCAATGAAGAGCATAATAACCATTCCGATACCAGCCTTTGTTACATAACCGATATTTACTGTGGAACCAACCAGAACAAAGAGGAAAATCTCAGCGGCAACCCAGAGTTTGCTGAACTTGGTACCCAGTCGTTTAGCAACCACTGGACGCTTCCTGTTGATGGCGATTCCCATTGCCATAACTGCAAGAAGACCTGAAACAGGAGCCAGTCCTTCCAGCCAGTAAAGAAGCATGGAGAAGGCCATAATAATTGTGACTTTCAGAGAATCTCTAATTTGAATTTTCTTGAAATAAAAAGCGAGGCCAAGTCCGAGAAGTGCGCCCAAAGCCGCTCCAAATATGATTTCTGCTGGAATTCGAAGGAAGCTCATGGCATTCATGTCTCCACCCGCTTCCAGACCAACCAATGTTGTAAAAAACACAATAACATAGATATCGTCAGCTGAAGCACCAGCAATCAGCATCTGTGGAATTCCCTTCTTAACACCATAGCCATCATCAATCATCTTGGTAAGGCGAGGTACCGTAACAGCAGGAGATACTGCTCCCATAACCGCACCCAGGATTGCAGCCTGCAAAGTTGTAACTCCCATAATCTTTGGTGCAAAAAGAACAAAGGCAAGTAGTTCCAATGTTGCTGGTACAAAGCAAAGCATAACTGCTGGTCTGCCAATTCTCTTTAAGTCTGTGATGTCCAGTGAAAGTCCTGCCTTGGCAATAATGATAATCAGAGCAATCTTTCGAAGATCACCTGAGATATCTAGGATTGCCGGGTCAAGTACATTTGCACAATATGGGCCAAGCAGAATACCTGCAACTAACATACCCACAATACGAGGCAGGCGAATTTTAGAGCAGAGCCAGCCAATAATCAGGCCTAGTAAAATAATAATTCCAATACTAAATAACATAAGTTCTCCATTCAGGGTCAGAGCATTATTTTTCCTTTCATGCATTTCACCTAACGAATTCTCTTCTCGGCGAATAAAAAGAAAAGCTGGTGACCCTCTACAAAATTTGTAGATGTCATCAGCTATATCTAGCGCTTCGGATAAATCCAGGGAGACGTCATTCCCAACTCGTATTATGATACCCCCTGAACCCTCTTACTTCAAGGAGCTTTTGCCTTTTCCCAAAAGAAAGTGAATTATAAAGGTAATAAGCACTCCAAATTTGCAAAGCAGACGCAAGCCATATAATTTGGTTTTCTGTGTGGCAACCTCTAAGAAATTACCACCATTTGCAAAGGCCTGCACTATCTGTTCATCCATCATTGCCCGGTCTGCCACATATAAAACAATTCCCAGAAGGAAAATGATGGTGGCAATGATCCAAATTTTCATGCTGGGCTTTACATATACCTGCATCAGTTTCGCAAGATAAAAAATGAGAAGAATTGACACAAGAACAGGCAGGATATAATCCGGAAGGCTATCCAGCAAGTATGTTAAGATTCCGGCACTTTTTCCATACATAAATCTTCCTGCAAATGGGATTAGCTCCCAAACCACAAATGAACCAATAATAGAGAGGGCAATAGCTAGTATCACCTTTTCTCCTGCCTTTTGCTTGTTTCCATCTTCATTCATCTCTTTCATAAAAGATAGTGATGCAAAGATAAAAGCTAGATACAGAACAATATAAATTACAAACTGAAACATTATTTTCTCCCCATACTAGCAGTTATTCTCCCAATTCTACTTTCTAATGCTTGGGCCAAACACATTTATATAAATTTCCGGGATTAACTATTCTCTTTTTCTGCAATTGCAAACACTCTGTTGAACTCGCAGATAAGGTCCCCGATGCCCTCAATACCAACAGACAGTCGCAGTGTCTTTGCAGTGATACCGTTTTTCTCTAGAACGTCCCTTGGAACATCAGCGTGGGTTTGGGTTATGGGGTAGGTGATAAGTGTCTCCGTACCTCCAAGACTCTCCGCAAAGTAAATAAGCTGTACATTGTTAAGGATAGACCTTGCGAATTCCTCACTGTCCACCTCAAAGGTCAGCATCGCCCCAAAGCCCCTTGCCTGCTTCTTCATGGTCTCATACCCGGGATGGTCCTCAAGTCCGGGATAAATAACCTTCGTAACATGCTTCTGATTTTTAAGGTAACGCGCCAGCTTAAGCGCATTCTCCTGAGCTCTCTCAAGGCGAACTCCCAGGGTCCTTATGCCTCGCAGGATCAGGAAGCTGTCAAAAGGCGCCAGTACCGCTCCCGTAGTCTTATATATGAAGCGAAGCTTCTCATCGAGAGTCTGGTCCTTAACTACAAGAAAGCCACCCACAGTATCGTGATGTCCGCCCAGGAATTTGGTCCCGGAATGCACTACGATGTCAGCCCCAAGATCCAGCGGATTCTGGAAGTATGGTGACAGGAAGGTATTATCCACTACCAGAATGATTCCGTGATCTCTTGCCACCCCAGAGATTGCCCTGATATCAGCAACATTCATCATGGGGTTCGTAGGAGTCTCAAGATATATCATCTTCGTATTGTCCTGAATAAGAGGACGTACGTCATCCCTGCTTAAGTTTGCCGCCGTGTAAGTCAGGCCGTTCTTTTTGCTTATCTCATTAAAAAGACGAACGCTGCCGCCATAGAGATCAGAGTCGATAATAAAGTGATCTCCCGGTTCAAAAAGCTCCATCACTGCGGCAATAGCAGCCATACCGCTGGAAAAAGCTATGGCGTCCTTACCGTTTTCCAGATATCCCACGACGGACTCAAGCTGCTGCCTTGTGGGGTTCTGAACCCTCGTGTAATCATACCCGGTGCTCTCCCCAAGCCCGGGATGCGCAAAGGTCGCAGTCTGATATATCGGAAAGCTGACTGCACCGTACTGATCCATCAACCTTCTGTCCAGCTGCTGGCACTTTGTATCAATACTGCAGTTCATTTCCGTGCATCTGTTGCATCCGCTGCAATCCATTTTTTCATCCTCCCGCTTCTTTTAACTGTTCCATGGCCTGCTCAAGAATTTTCCTTGGGCACGCTATATTTATCCTCTCAAAAAGAGCTGTCTCTTTTCCAAAGATCACTCCCGCATCCAGCCACAACCTGGCCTTATCTACTATCAGCTCCTTAAGTTCCTTTTTATCATTGGTAACTTCCGAAAAATCAAGCCATATCAGATAGGTCCCCTCAGGTTCTATCAGCTTGACCTTCGGCAGATTTTCCTTTAGGAATTCCCTGACATAATCAAGGTTCCCCTGAAGATACTCCAAAAGCTCATCAAGCCACTGTTCCCCCTTGTCGTACAATGACTTTGTTGCCACAAGTCCCATGGCGTTGGCCTGGCTGTATCCTGCTGCCTCGTTGGCATATCTGAAAGCCCTGCGGGACTCCTCATCCGGTATAACTATATTGGCCACCTGAAGCCCTGCAATATTAAAGGTCTTGCTGGCTGAGGTGCCCAGGATCAGCCTTTTATGGTACTTCTTGTCCAAGGAATAAAAAGAAATATGTTTATGTCCCTTGTACACAAAGTCCGAATGTATCTCATCCGCAAAAACATAAACATCATGTCTGTCACAGATTTCGGCAATCTTCTCCAGTTCTTTTCCCGTCCAGACCCTGCCTACCGGATTATGGGGTGAACACAAAAGAAACATTCGTACATTGTTATCTGTGATCTTCTTTTCAAAATCCTCAAAATCTATCTCGTACCTGCCATCCCTGTATACAAGCTGGTTGTTCACAAGCTTCCTGCTGTTTAGCCGGATCATCTCCTCGAAGGGATAGTAGACTGGCTGCTGGATCAGCACCGCTTCCCCTTCTTTTGTGAAAGCCCTGATGGCCTGGGCGATGGCATATACCACTCCGGGGACTACAGTTATCTCCTCATCCGTAAACTCTATGCCATGCCTTCTTTTAAACCAATCCCTTACAGAAAAGAAATATCTCTCATCCGGATCGGTATAACCAAAGATTCCGTGCTCGACTCTTTTGGTCAGATCTTCTATAACCTCATCGGGAAGCTTGAAATCCATGTCTGCCACCCAGAGGGGTAAAAGGTCGTCGCGACCCTTGCGTTGCATGCCAAAGTCCCACTTAAGGCAGGCTGTTCCTCTTCTGTTATGTACTTTATCAAAATCGTATTTTCCCATGCTTAAGTCCTTCCCTTTATGTATGCCATTTTTATCAGTCTACCCTAATTATTGAAATTGCTCCACAGCGAATGAGCTATGGAGCAATCTTTAGGATGTTATGAAAAAGGATTTACTTATGGCAAATGCTTTAGGGTTTTCTATTTATTACTGCTCTGATGCAAAGAGAGCTGTGGAGAGATATCTGTCTCCTGAATCGGGAAGAAGTGCAACGATTGTCTTGCCCTTATTCTCTTCTCTGCTTGCCAGAACTGATGCAGCCTTAAGTGCTGCGCCTGATGAGATACCTACGAGAATACCTTCTGAACGGGCGAACTTTCTGCCTTCCTCAAAAGCATCTTCATTCTCAACTGTGATGATCTCATCATAGACCTTGGTGTTGAGTGTGTCCGGAACAAAGCCTGCGCCGATTCCCTGGATCTTGTGAGGGCCTGCCTGACCTGTTGAAAGAACAGGGCTGCTTGCGGGCTCTACTGCAACAACCTTAACATTGGGATTCTGTGACTTAAGGTATTCACCTACACCAGTGATGGTTCCGCCTGTACCTACGCCTGCTACGAAGATATCAACCTTGCCGTCTGTCTGCTCCCAGATCTCGGGACCTGTGGTTGCCCTGTGCACAGCTGGGTTGGCAGGATTTACGAACTGTCCGAGGATTACTGCTCCCTCGATCTCTTTCTCCAGTTCCTCTGCCTTAGCGATGGCGCCCTTCATTCCCTTGGCACCCTCTGTAAGCACCAGCTCTGCACCGTAGGCTTTAAGGAGATTTCTACGTTCAACACTCATTGTATCAGGTAGGGTAAATATGGCTTTATATCCTTTAGCTGCGGCAACAGCTGCAAGACCGATTCCTGTATTGCCACTTGTGGGCTCTATGATTGTTGCTCCGGGTTTAAGCTTTCCGCTCTTCTCAGCGTCTTCGATCATTCCCAGTGCGATTCTGTCCTTTACTGATCCTGCCGGATTGAGGTACTCAAGCTTTGCCAGGATTGTTGCTCCTGTAACACCTGCCTTCTTGCTGTATCCGTTAAGCTTAAGAATGGGTGTACCTCCGATAAGTTCAAGTGCGCTTTCTTTTATATTAGCCATGATGTTTTCCTCCAACTCATTTATTTGTTTTGATAAATGAATCATAGCATGGCAATATTTCGTTGAAAATTAAAGAAAGGTTATCGGAGGGCTTAAGGTTTCCTTATTACTCGTAAATGCCGCTTGATAAGTAGCGTTCACCCTTATCGGGGAATACGATGACTATGTTTTTGCCTGCATTTTCAGGTCTTTTTGCCACCTTTATGGCAGCTGTGAGGATCATTCCCGCTGAGATCCCGATGGACCAGCCTTCCAACTTGGCACATTCTCTTGCCATGTTTATGGCCTCCTCATCGGTTATCCTGATGACTTCCTGGTATATGTTCTGATCCAGGACTTCGCAGGGAACCGCAGGACCGACGCCCTGTATGTGGTGTACTCCGGGCTCTCCGCCTGACAGAACCGGAGATGCGTCAGGCTCTGCAACGATGATCTGAACATCGGGCTTTTTGCTCTTTAAGAAAGTACCGGTGCCTGTGATGGTACCTCCTGTACCAACGCCAGCCAGGAACACGTCAACGTTTCCTTCCATGGCTTCCCAGATCTCAGGACCTGTTGTCTTGATATGCATCTGGGGATTGTTCGGGTTACTACCCTGTCCCACAAGAAAAGAGTTCTCGATGGTCTCCGCAAGCTCTGCTGCCTTCTCATTGGAGCCCAGCATATAGTCCTTGGCAGGGGTGAGGATGACCTCAGCCCCGTAACCTTTAAGGATGCTTACTCTCTCTTTGGACATATTCTCGGGCATTGTTATTATGACCCTGTAACCCTTTGCTGCTCCTATGGCTGCAATACCGATACCTGTGTTACCTGAAGTACTCTCGATAAGAGTTCCTCCCGGTTTGATCTTCCCCTCGCGTTCCGCAGCCTCGATCATATTAAGGGCAATCCTGTCCTTTACTGATCCTCCGGGATTGAAGCACTCGAGCTTAGCAAAAATATGTCCCTTGGTGCTATACTTCTCTTCTATTTTTTCAAGCTGTAAGATAGGCGTATCGCCCACCATTTCTATGATACTGTGATATACTTTTCCCATTTTTCTAACCTGCCGAGTCTGTTTTATTTGAGATTCAAGCTTGATGAAATATCTGCAATGTCCTTAACATTTTCAAGAGAGTCAATTGCCTTGATGAACTCCTCAGCTGCCTCCGCACCGATGAAAGGTGTTGTGATCCTTCTGAAGAGATCATACTCCTCCTCAAGAGTTGTGTTGTTAAGAGGATGTCCCTTAGGATAAGCAAGGCTCTTCTCCAGGACTGTTCCGTCATTCAAAGTAACCTTCACTGTCATCTCAGGGAAATCTCTCTCCTTGAATACATCAAAGTTATCTCTGGGTGTGTATGTATCACCCTCCTCACGGAACTTCTTAGCCAGCTCCAGTATTTCTTTTCTATCCAGCTGATCCTCAGTGAACCAGGATGCATCAGGTACAGGGTTGAGGATATATGCAGCAAAGCAGAAGGATGCATTGAACTGAGCATCAAGCGTGGTTTTAGCTGTATCGCCGTAGTAAGGAGCTGTCAGATTTGTGATGGGTGTAAGAACGATTTCCTCCACCTCTTCAGCCTTGAAGGGATGCTCTTTGTAGATGGCATCAAGGATCTCAAGAGGAGTCTGGATCCACATGTTTGCAGGCCAGTGCTTAAGGTATGTCTCGTTGATGAGCCAGTTGTCTTCGCGGAGCTTTCTTCTAAACCAGGCATCGTCATGCTGGTCTGAAACTGTGCTCCAGTATCCGTTCTCACCGTCGAGATAATCCTTGCCGTTGTCAAAACCGGCCTCTGCGATCTTGGCTGCGAAGATTCCGCTGTAGGCATCCGTTCCGTGTGCGAAGTGGTAGATATCTGACTTGGCAGGACCTTCTGCGTGAAGGCCCACAGCTACAGGTGTTGCGTAAACAGTGGCACCTACAGCCTGATTGGTCTTATCTGCGTCAAGGCCAAAGAGCTTGGCTGCAGCAAATGTTGATCCGAAGATCTGCCAGCTGCTAAGTCCCCAGGAGTGGTTCTTAAGGTAGTTGCGGCTTGGAGATACTGAAGATGCAACTCTCTGATATCCCTCGTAAGCTGCCGCCACAGCAGTGATGTAATCCTTACCGGATTTGTGTCTTGCCTCTGCAACAGTGAAAGCTGCAGCAATGGCGCCGGCTGAAGGATGACCTGTCCAGGAGCAGTCCTCCCAGTCAAGTACATCTGCCTGTGTTGCGTTTGCAAATGCTGCAAGCTCAGCGGGAACCTTTTTGCCATGTCCGCCCCAGATTGTAGCTTCCTCTTTTCCGCCGTTGGCTTCAGCCAGTTTGATGGCTGTCTTTGTGGTGCTGATGGGGCTCGATGCCACTGAAACACCTACTGTATGTATTGTAAGTCTCTTTACCTGTTCAATTACTGAAGCAGGAAGATCCTCGTACTTAATTCCTGAAAGCAGTTCTGCAAGATTCTGTGTATGGCTCATATCATTTCTCCTCCCGTTTTTGTATGTTAGATCATGTAGCTGTAATCAGGACTGGACTTTCTTAAGAACTCAATAGTCTCATCCTTCTTTGGATTATTAAAAAACTCTTTTGTGGGGGCCTTTTCCAGGATTACCCCGTTGTGCATGAAGAGCATGTTTGTGGCAACTCTCTGAGCAAAAGGAAGCTCATGGGTAACAATAAGCATCGTGACTCCGGATTTTGCCAGTTCCTCGATTGTTCGAAGAACTTCCCCAACAAGTCCCGGGTCCAAAGAAGCTGTAGGCTCATCCAGAAGGATTACCTCAGGCTCTGTCACAAAGGCTCTTGCTATTCCTATTCTCTGCTGCTGTCCACCGGAAAGCTGTGAAGGATAGTGGTCCGCCCTGTCTAACAGGCCAACCTTTTCAATGGCTGCAAGAGCTCTTTCCCTTGCTTCTGCCTTGGGTACTTTTCTTACCACATCCAGTCCCAGCATGACATTCTCTAGGGCTGTCTTGTTCTGGAACAGACCGTAGTTCTGGAACACAAAGCTCATTTTCCTTCTGAGTTTAACTTCATCGGATTTGGACGCATGCTTGCAGTCCACAGTGAAGTCTCCCACACTTATGGTTCCCTCATCGGCTTCCTCAAGGAAATCGATGCAGCGAAGCAGTGTTGTTTTTCCGGATCCGCTCTCTCCCAGGATTACGTCAACGTCACCCTTTTCGATATGAAGGTCCACTCCCTTTAAGATGTCCAAACCATTGAATGATTTTTTTATTCCTTTAGCCTCTAACATGTTGCCGTTGCCCTTTCAAAAAACTTGAATACCTGCTCAACCAGTACGCATATCACAAGGTACATAAAGAATATGACCAGGTAACACTCTATATACCTGATACTGTCTGCAGCTGCTACTCTTGCTTCACCGGTGATCTCTCTGATGGACATACAAAACGCCAGTGATGTCATCTTGATTAGATTTGTAGTAAAGGTACAGAGTACCGGAAGCTGCTTTTTGATAACCTGCGGAAGTATGATGTATATCGCTGACTGAAAACCTGTCATTCCTATACTCTTAGCTGCTTCCACCTGCGTCTTGGGTATTGCCAGAAGACCTGCCCTGAACACTTCCGATAAGGTCGGAATTGTGACAAATGCGAAAATCACATAGCCATATACCATGTCGCTGATACCGTAGATATCTATATCTGCGCCTATAGCTTCTCCAAATCCCACGATCAATAACGGGATCAAATGGTAAAAGAGATAGATGATCAGGATAAGAGGTAGCGACCTGACGAAAGATATGTACACCTGAAGTACCTTACTGAGAGCCCTCTCAGGTTTAAGATTTACCAGTGCCATAAGGAATGCTATCGGAATCGCTATCAGCAGGGATACAACTACCAGCATGAAGGTCTCCGGTATTCCACCTGCGCACTGGATTATGGTCTTACCTATAAATTTCCAGTCAAGCATTTCGGACCTCCTTACTTACTCTGTTGTAATCCAGTATCGACTCCAGCTTCTTGCTGCCTACAGTTATCAGCCAGGATATCGGCCAGTAGATCAACATCAGCGTTACATAGGTCTCTATTACAAAAGATCCCATGTGCTTGCCGATAATGTAGTTGCCTTTACCCAGAAGATCATATAGACCGATGGTGTAGGCCAGAGCACCTTCTTTTATAAGTGCCAGGATACTGTTGCAGACATTCGGTATTGATATCCTTATCATCTGCGGAAGTATTATATGTACCAGTCCCTGAACTCCGGTCATTCCTATACTCTTGCAGGCTTCGAACTGACTCTTGTCGATAGACTGGTAGGCGGATCTGAAGGTCTCTGACATAGATCCCGCGGTAAAAAGGCTAAGGGTAATAACTACAAATTTTACTTTCCCGCTGGTATCCATTGGGATAATTCTTGGAAGGCCATAGTAGACCACAAACAGAAGAACTACTGCCGGTACGCACCTCATGATGGTTGTGTACCCATAAGCTAAAGCTCTAAGCACTTTGTTTTTGCCAAGTTTTGCTGCGGCCAGCAGCCCTCCAAAGATTACTCCGAATACAAAAGCCAGAAGAACATATTCTACTGTAACCGGAAATGCTTTTATTATTTCCAGAAATAATTCCGGTATTTTTTCAAAGCGAAAGGTTTTCATATGCTCTCTCTTTTTCTAAAAATTATTCGTACTGATAGTTGAAGATGTCATAATCAAAGAACTGATTTGAGATCTCTGATGCCTTTCCACTCTTAACCACTTCTACAAGTGCATCGTTATATGCCTTAAGGAAGTCCTCGCCCAGGTTCTTGCTGAACATAGGATAGGTCTCTGCCAGTGTGAACTCTGAGTATGAAATCTTATCAAGATACTCATGAAGGTCGCCCTCTTCTGAAACTACTGATGACTCAAACTGAGGCTTTGTGAAGATGGCTGCGTCGTACTTGCCTGCAACAACTTCCTCTACAGATCCTGCAACGTATGTGGAATCGTCTGTTGTCTTGATCTCAACCTGTGCATCAGGGTTGTCCTCGTTGTACTGCTTAACTACGTAGTACATTCCGTTTCCTGCAAGGAGGGGTGCCAGCTCAAGGCCTGTGTCATGAAGGTCTTTTAGGTTCTTTACTGCTGCGTTGTCAGCTGTCTTAACCAGTACAAGAACTGATGCTCCAAGGTTCTGTTCTGAGATCAGGTACTTCTCAGCTCTTTCTTCTGTCCAGAAAGCATTGGTAAGAGCTGCATCATAGTTGCCTGCCTCCATTCCGATATAGGCATCATCATAGCTGGTTCCAACAAACTCAAACTCATAATCAGGAAGAAGCTTATCAACTTCTCTTAAAACTTCGATATCGTATCCTGTAGGATTTCCATTGTCATCCTCGCCGTATACGGGCCATGCACCTGTATTTCTGTAAGCGAAGGTCACTTTCTTTGCTCCGCTTTCACCTGCTGCTTCTGCCTTTTCTCCCTGGGCTCCGCATGCTGTCATGGCAAATAATGTGCTAAGGGCTAATGTAATTGCTACAGTTTTTTTCAACAGATTCTTTTTCATAGTTTTTCTCCTCTTCTATACATTTCATTTTTTGTTTTATGTGTTAAGCGTATCCTCTCTGCTTTGCCTTGGGGCAATCGTGGAAATCATAGAACCACGCACAGTCTTTACACTTATAACAACCGTCAAATGAAGGGTTTTCTTTTCCCTTTTCAAGGAACTTCTCATCTGCCAGGAAGGGTCTTCCATATGCTATGAAGTCGCCCGCATCCTCCTGAAGAAGTTTCTCTCCTCGCTCCAGTGACCAGATCTCATCCACCAGGATCACCGGAACATTTATGTTCTTCTTTATCTGCGCTCCCGTGTACACCACATCGTTGTAGTCAAAGTCCTTAGGACCTATCTGCTTCTGTCTTGTGGTTCCCGGGAAGCTTACAAATGAAGGGTAGTAATAAGGCATATATCTGTCGGATTCTCTTATTCCGTATGAGATATGGAAAAGATCTATCCCCGCCTCCTCCAGAACTTTGGCTGTCTCTATGTCTGTTTCAATATCCTTGTTCCAACCCATCCTGTAATCTATAAGGAAGTCCTCACCGTTTGCTTCTCTTATTCTTTTGATGATGTTGGTGGCAAGTCTCAGTCTTCCGTGAACATCTCCGCCGAACTCATCTATCCTGTGGTTTGTTATGGGTGATGAGAAGAGATTCAGGAAAAAAAGATTTGCTCCGTGAAGTTCAACACCGTCTGCTCCGGAAGCCTTGGCTTTTCTTGCTGCTTCGACGAAAGCGTCCTCAATTTCCTTCAGCTCATCCTTCCTCCAAAAATCTATGGTGTCGTGTCTGTGATGTCCGTTGGATGGAAAGGCTATCTGGATAATTACTTTGGTCCCGTACTCATGTGCCAGTTCCACAAGTCTCTTGGCTCCGTTAGCCTGAGTCTGTGATATGATTCCTACTCCCCCGAGAAGGTTATCTCTGTCTTTGACTCTCATGGCTTGTGTGATCAGAAGTCCTGGCCTGGTTTCAAGTCGTCTCTTGTAGTACTCAAGAATCTCGTCCCCTATGCTGTCCCCTTCTCCGGAAGGTACCCCGAAGGGATGCATCGGAGCAATGGCAACTCTGTTTTGGAACGATACGTTCTTGACTTTAATTGGTTCTAAAATTTTCATGCCGTTTCTCGTCCTCCCCTTACCTTGTGCTCTGCTCGATAAATTATTTAGTTACCATTATGCTTTAGCCTGCTGCCTTTGTAAAACACAGTAATCTTATAGGCAGGTATAAGGATTTCTTATAACTTCTGATTTCAGGCTAAGCAATGATCCCCTCCAGGCTGCTGTATACCGCTTCTGCAAAGGCTCTGTGTCCTGTTTCGTCCATGTGCTCATCATCAACGGTGCTGGCCTTGACATAGTCAGATGCAGCCAAAAATCCGGTGCCGCGTCTCTTGGCGATGTCACTGTAAACATCCTTAAGCTGCTTACTGGTCTCCACAGACTTTGCTCCAAACTCAGGATCTTTTTCCGGTTTCCATACATCCTCGCCAAGCTCCATGGGAGAGATTAAAAGAATATTCTCCGGAGCCACGTACTTCTCAAGAATGTCCAGACATCGCTCTATGCCTTTCCCAATCACGTATGAAGACGCATGATAATAGGTCTTGCAGTCGTTAGTGCCCAGCATCAGGATTGCACCGTCAATGGGATACTGACTCTCAATCAATGGCTCCAGCGAGCTTGCGCCTTTTCTGCCGGGACGAAGCTCATCCTCAAAGACAGTGGTCCTGCCGCAAAGGCCCTCTTCTGCAATGTGCACGTCACTGTATTTTTCCTGCAAAAGACTGGTCCATCTAATGCCCCAGGGATATCTCTCCCTTGTCTTTGAACCGGGTACCAGGCCCCATGTATTAGAATCGCCAAATGCTAAAATCTGCTTCATATTCCACCTGCCTTTGAATCTCATTAACGGTTCTTTATGTAATTTATTATCTCTGCAGCGATTGCATTTGTATAAGACACATGCCTTATAGGCTGTTATAAGCATTACTTAACCCCTCTACGTTTGTTTGATTTTATATCTATTTCTTGATAAATCTCCTCTGAAAAGTCTCTGCCAACCGACTTTCTCACCATCTCACAATACTTGCATGTATAAACCTTAAATTTCCCCCTGATATGTAATGACCTCCTGTCAAGAGAAAACTTACAGGGAGTCACCACAAACTTATTTAATTGTTACTGAAGGCATCTGGAAAGAGCCTCGGGGTATCAGTTCCCGGCATTGGCCACTCTGATATACGTGGATTGGTTACCGACAGGTCAATGGTCCGCCGTGAGCTCTACCGTCTAAAAGCGTGGATCACAGATCACTCTGTGCCGACATAGTT
>OMVA01000093.1 GCA_900314445.1 uncultured Lachnospiraceae bacterium
ATTCATTGCAGGTGCAGGTATATTTGGATTTTTAGTCTTTGTCACACGCATGATTCATTTTAAAATTAAGAAGTTTGATGGACTGGCAAAGAAGAGTGCATTTCTTGCTTTATTTGTTGACCATGGAATGGGCTACAGGCCTTTATGGATTGTAAATGCTATCCTTGCTGCCATTGCTGCGACAGCTTCTTATGCAATCCGGGAGAAAAAAGAGAAATAATAGAAATACAAGAAATAGGCTAGGCCATATGATATGATGATGTGGCTGAGACTTAGTATGAATTAAATACATACAAGGGTTATTTGAAAAATTTATTTAAAAAGAGTATTAAAAAAAGAGTGTAAAAAAAGAGTATAAAAAAAAGAGTGTTCAAAAAGAGTATTTAAATTGATTATATGAAACGGAGATCTATATGATTAAGTTCGACAAGTTTTCCTTTGGTTTTCCAGAGAAGAACTTATATGAAGATGTCAATTTAGAAATTGAGACAGGCGACCATCTTGTATTGATTGGTAGTAATGGTTCAGGGAAATCAAGCCTGATCAATCTCATTTTGCACGAAGAAAAATACACATACGAAGGTTTGATACGTATGAATCGTGATATGCGTATTGGCTATGTCAGCCAGTTCGTTGAACACGAAACTTCTGAGGGTAGTGTATTTGATATCCTTGCTGCGCCGTTTAAAGAACTTTTGCAGAAGAATGATGATCTCTGTGTAAAGATGGGAAATGCAGAGGCGGATATGGATGCAGTTTATGCAGAATATCAGAAGGTCATGGACCAAATTGACGCCATTGATGCATACAACTATGAATCCAATATTGGGAAAGAACTTGCAGCAGCAGGTCTGTCTGCTCTGCGGGATAGACAGATTAGTCAGCTGAGTGGTGGAGAGTATAAACTTCTCTTTATTATGAGAAATATGCTTTTGTCACCGGAACTTCTTATTATGGATGAGCCAGATGTATTCCTGGATTTTGAAAATCTCATCGCCCTGATTAATTTGATTAATTCCTACAAGGGAACCCTTCTTACAGTCACACATAACAGACTTCTTTTGACGCAGTGTTTCGATAAGGTTTGGAATATTGAAAATAAGTCTATTATTGAATTCCCAGGTACCTTCCCTGAGTATGAAAAGTGGATGCTGGAAAATAAGATTGAAATCTTTGAAAGAGCTCGCGACTTCGATGAATTCATTAAGCAGCAGGAAGAGGTTGCCAAGAAGGTACGCCATATTGCAGAGATGACGGCTGAAGCCCATTACGGAAGACAGCTCAAGGCCCGTGCATCCTATATTGAACGACTGAATAAAATGCGTGGGGATGATCCATTTCTGGAGGAGCATAAACACGAATTCCATTTGGCCTTTGGAAATCCATTAACTGAGACTAGAAGCGAATCAGACCATAACAAATCCGATGAGAATGCGTGGTTTGAAGACCATGCAGATCTTGCTGATGCCAGTGATGCAGAAAAGCAGATAGAGGCAAGTCCAATTGAAGTTCGTAATTATACACTTCAGTATGAAGATGATGATGCCCTGCTCACAGACGTTAGTTTTACAGTAGCGCCTGGCGAGAAGGTAGTTTTGGTTGGAACAAATGGTACAGGTAAGTCTTCCATGCTGAGAGATATAAGCAGAATGCTGGAAGAGAAAAATCCAGGACAGTTTGGCTATTTCAAACAGATTGTAGAGTCTGATGAAAGCTTGAAACTTTCAGGTGGTGAAAGAAACCTGGCCCGGATTGAAGAACTGTGTACAAATCCACATACAGGCCTCTTATTGGATGAGCCTACCAGCCATCTGGATATTTATGCTCAGATTGAGTTGGAGAAGGCCATTCGTGACTATCCAGGAACCGTATTGATGGTATCTCATGATCTCTTTGCAATCACAGGATGTGCAGACAGAATTATTATGATTGAAGATAATCAGCTTCGTGAAGTAAGTGGAAGAGCTTACCGCAAGTCCATTTACAAGAAGTATTTTGCCAGTGATATTTTTGATGCGGAAAAGCAGAGGATTGATACAGAAATTCGTGTTACAAATCTGATTCATGCAGGTAAGTATGAAGAAGCACGAAAGGCTCTGGGATTTCCCAAGGCAGATAAGTAAAGGGGACTTTTTGTTTGTATAAGTAAAAAGCAAAAGGTTTAATTATGCGTTTCAATTCGATTTAAATGATGCTATATTTACCTTTGTTATCAACGTTAATTACTTTAATGAGTAAGAGGGTTAAGGAATGAAGGGAATTCTTGGTAAAGTACTTTTATTTGGAATCAGGGATCAGAATCGGACAGAGTGAATTGAGGACAATGCGAAGCGTTTTGTAACAGAAACTGGCAATTATCTCAGCTTTGATTCATGAAACCAAACTCTTTGTATTGGATGAATCATTTGTTGGATTCGATCCAAATGCGTCATCACATGTATAGTGGTGGCGCCTCTTTTTTTCCGGAAAATGGATATAGGAAGCGAGCATCAATTAAGGGAACAGCACTGTAAGAATAAGGCTTAGACGCCCATGAAAGGTTGACGTCATGGCTGTAAAGTGCTATTATAATGAACGTTTTATTGATTTAACGCTTTAATGCAATAAAGTGTAATGAATAACATAAATTTAGCATTAAAGTACATCGATTAGGAGGACACACAAATGAAACTTAAGAAAATTTGCGCAATCGCAGCAACAGCAGCAATGGCAATGGGACTTCTCACAGGTTGTGGAAGTACTGCTGCAACATCAGAAGCAGCAAATGATGCAGTTGCATCTAGCACTTCATCTGCTTCTTCAACAGATGGTGAAAAATTTACAGTTGGTATCTGTCAGCTTGTTCAGCATCCAGCTCTGGATGCAGCAACAGAAGGTTTTAAGGATGCGCTGAAAGCTGAGTTTGGTGACAAGGTAACATTCGATGAGCAGAACGCAGCAGGTGATGCTTCAACAGCAACTCAGATCTGCACAAACTTTGCTTCTGAGAACGTTGACTTAATTCTTGCAAATGCAACAGCTTCTCTGCAGTCTGCAGCAGCTGCTACAAATACAATTCCAATCCTTGGAACATCTATCACAGAATATGGTGTTGCACTTGAAATCGACGACTTTGATGGAACAGTTGGAGGAAACATCTCTGGTACATCTGACCTTGCTCCACTTGATCAGCAGGCAGCTATGATCCAGGAACTTTTCCCAGATGCAAAGAATGTTGGTATTCTTTACTGCTCAGCAGAACCTAACTCAAAGTATCAGGCTGAACAGGTTCAGAAGAACCTTGAAGAAGCTGGTCTTGCAGTTAAGGTTTACACATTCTCTGATTCAAACGATGTTACTTCTGTAACAGGTGAGGCTTGTAATAACAGTGATGTTCTTTACATCCCTACAGATAACACAGCAGCAAGCTGTACGGAAGCAATCAACAACGTAGCTAAGCCAGCAGGTGTTCCTATTGTTGCTGGTGAAGAAGGAATCATGGCTGGTTGTGGTGTTGCAACACTTTCAATCGACTACTATGAACTTGGTAAGACAACTGGCCAAATGGCAGTTAAGATCCTTAAGGGTGAAGCTAATATTTCTGATATGCCAATTGAGTACTACCAGAATCCTGTTAAAGAATACAATCCAGAACTTTGTGATGCTTTAAATGTAACAGTTCCAGAAGATTACACAGCATACGAAGCTGAGAGCGAGGAATAATCGGAGGAAATAAAAGGTGGCACAGTATTTTGCATCCTTAAATTTTTTAGACCTATTAGGTCGTTTACCTGCGGGTGTTGCGCAGGGACTCATCTGGGGAATTATGGCCCTGGGTGTTTATATTACATTTAGACTTTTAGATATCGCTGATCTGTCTGTAGATGGTACGTTCTCTACAGGCGGTGCGGTAACTGTTATGCTGATTCTTGCAGGCGTGGATGCTAAGATTGCTATCTTAGTTGCCATCGTTGCTGGTCTTGCTGCTGGTGCAGTGACAGGTATTCTCCATACAAGATTTGGTATTCCTGCAATTCTTGCCGGTATTCTGACACAGTATGCACTCTACTCAGTAAACCTTCTGATTATGGGCATGAGCGCCAATAAAGCAGTCAGTGTGGATAAGTACAACCTGATTATTTCAGGACGTAATGTGCCACATGCAATTCTCATTGGCGGTATCTTTACAATCATTGTAATTGCAATTCTTTACTGGTTCTTTGGAACAGAAATGGGTTCAGGACTTCGTGCAACTGGTTGTAACCAGGAAATGGCAAAGGCGCAGGGTATTAACATCAATGCCATGAAGATTCTTGGCCTTTCCGTTTCAAATGGACTTGTTGCCCTTGCAGGTGGTCTTGCTTCTCAGTATTCAGGATTCGCTGATATTAACTCTGGACGTGGCTCTATCGTTATTGGACTTGCAGCAGTTATTATCGGTGAAGTTATTGGAGAAGCTCTTCTTGGAAAGCATCTTAATTTTGCAGGAAGACTTGCCTTCGTTATTATTGGTGGAATTATCTACTATGTGGTTTACACGCTGGTTCTGTGGTTAAAGATTGACTCAAATCTCATGAAAATGTTCACAGCAATCATCGTTGCCGTATTCCTTGCAGTTCCTTACTTAAAGGGAATGGCGCGAAGTTCATTTGGCAAAGCTGGAAAGAGATCCCAGCAGGAATTAAAGAATGCTAAGGAGGAAGACTAATGCTTGAGATTAAGAATATAGCTAAGACTTTCAACCCTGGCACAATTAATGAGAAGAAGGCATTAAATGGACTTTCCCTCACTTTGAATGACGGTGATTTCGTTACAGTTATTGGAGGTAATGGTGCTGGTAAATCAACTCTTTTAAATGCGATTGCCGGTGTTTGGCCAGTTGATTCTGGTTCCATCCTTATTGATGGAGAAGATGTTACAGGACTTCAGGGATTTAAGCGTGCCAAGTTCATCGGCCGTGTGTTCCAGGATCCAATGACAGGAACAGCTGCTACCATGGAAATTGAAGAGAATCTTGCCCTCGCAATGCGTCGTGGCAAGAAGCGTACTCTTGGCTGGGGTGTAACCAAGGCTGAGAGAGAAATCTATAAAGAGAAGCTTGCAACTCTGAATCTGGGACTGGAAGAGCGTATGACAGCTAAGGTTGGACTGCTTTCTGGTGGACAGAGACAGGCACTGACGCTTCTTATGGCAACTCTGCAGAAGCCAAAGCTCCTTCTTCTGGATGAGCATACAGCGGCTTTGGATCCAAAGACAGCCCAGAAGGTTCTGGATGCTACAGATAAGATCGTAAATGCAGATAAGCTCACAACACTTATGATTACTCATAATATGAAGGATGCTATCGCACACGGTAACCGTCTGATCATGCTTCATGATGGACAGGTTATTTTCGATGTATCAGGTGAAGAGAAGAAGAACCTGACAGTTAAGGACTTAATGGATAAGTTCGGCGTGGCTGCCGGTGAAGAATTCTCCAACGACAGAATGGTGCTTGGATAAGGTTCCAATTAAAAACTATATGAAGATTAGATGACCCTGTTCACTTGTAACTGAGTAGATAGGGCCATTTCCTTTTTTACTGGCAAAAATTGTTTGCAAATTGTCATCATCGTCGCAGAGATCGTGTCTAGAATAATGAGGGCGCCATCTACTATATTTTTTCTTACGGCAACCATACTCATTGTTCCAGGTGGTCAGCTTTACCGTTTTATGACAGCTATTGTGGAAAAGAATAGAGGGGATACAGTATTATATGGCTTACAGGCACTCCATATTGCCTTTGGTATAGCAGTTGGAATGAGTGTTGCCTGGGCTATATGCGACTTTTGTAGAAAGATAAGAAGAAATATAAAAAAGGAATCGGATATGAAGAGAATTAAGTCTTACTTAGATGACAGAAAAAAAGAAATCATAAAGGTGAGTTCGGTTGCGGCGGGAGCCAGCATTGCCCTTGCCATTTTAGAAGCTATTGAAGGTCTGATTGTGGGCTCCGTCTCCATGATTATCGATGGTCTCAGCCATGTAACAGAAGCAGGTAATGCGGTGATTACAGCTCTGGGTACATATTTGGCGGGAAAACCAGCCACCAAGAAGCATCCATTTGGCTTTGGAAGAATTGAATATATCAGTGCCCTGGTGATTGCCCTTCTCGTTATCGATTCCGGTATTGCTGGCCTGGTGGAAGGAATTAAGGACATATTGAATCCAGGACATCCTCATATAACGGTGCTGGCGATGGCCATTGTTGCTATCAGTATGGTAACCAGAATCGTGGTTGGTCGACATGACATTCATACGGGTAAGCATCATAATTCCCGTGCCCTGCAGCAGGTTGGTAAGACTGAAGTGAAGCATGCCATTCTGTCGGCGGCAACCTTACTGTCTGCTGTGGTTTATCTTCTTTTCCACGTGTACATTGGCGGCTATATTGCAACTCTTGTTTCAGCCTCTATTGTCTGGGGCGGAATTGTTATGCTGAAGGATATGTTTTCGTCTCTCCTTGGCGAGCACGTGAACGAGCAGATTGCTCAGGATGTGAAGAAGACCATTATGCAGGAAGAGTATGTGGATGGCGTATTCGACCTGATCCTTCATAACTATGGTCCGGATTCTTATACAGGTTCCGTTCATATCGCCGTGCAGGATAGCATGACAATTGACGAACTGGACCGCCTGACTCGTCATATCACAGATAGGGTAAAGAAAGAACATGATGTAAGTCTTACTGGTGTGGGCATTTACTCTGTCAATGAACATGATGAGTTTGTGGTAAGTACAAGACAGAAGATTGCGGATATAGCCCTGGCAAATGAGTTTGTTCAGCAAATCCACGGCTTCTACCTCAATCAGGAAGAAAAAGACATTCGCTTTGATGTGGTTGTAAGCTACACATTAGAAAATCGAAATGCACTGCGAGAGGAAATCCTGGAAAAGCTGAAGAAAGAGTATCCAGAATATTCTTTCAAGATTGTTGTGGAAACGGATTTCGGTATGCTTACAGAAAAGAAATAAGTCAGAAAGTAATTTAAAATACCATTATTAATGATACAGAGAAGGATTATTGCTAAATAATAAACCCTAAAAGCAGAAATCCTATTTCAGTGATATGTAGTCAGAATCCTGGATACATATTTTGAAATAGGTTTTTTATTTACTTCAATTGTCACCCAATATACATAAATACTAGGTTGACAATTGCGCTTGCGGTGATAAAATCTCTTAAGTTGCACAAACGAATTGTGCATTTTCTTTGCAAATCCCATTTGAAAGGATGTTAAAAATATGGATAAGAATCAGGAAAAAGTAGACCTTCTGAAACTTGCGGATGAGATCATCGCTGGCAGAAGATTAAGTGAGAAAGAGGATTTAAGATTTTTCATTACAGCAGATCTGGATGATTTGAAGAAGGGTGCGGATAAGATCAGAGAGCACTTCTGCGGAGATATGGTGGATCTTTGTACCATTATCAGTGGACGGGAAGGAAAGTGTAGTGAGAATTGCAAGTTCTGTGCTCAGTCTGCTCATCATCATACAGGCTGTGATGTACATGAATTGCTGGATGAAGAAGAAATCATCGCAGCTGCCCGTTCTAATCAGGAAGAGGGTGTTAGTAGATTTGCGGTTGTAAATTCCGGTAGATGTCCATCACCGGAAGACTTTGAGAAACTGATTCATATCTACACAAGAATGAGTAAGGAACTGAAGATTGAGCTTTGCTGCTCCTTAGGTTTCCTCACAGCTGAGCAGTTCCATCGTCTGCACCTGGCAGGTATCACTGGCATTCATTGCAATATTGAGACGTCACCTAGTTTCTTCCCAAAGATTTGTACAACACATACTTTTGAAGAAAAGGTTGAGAATATCAAACGTGCCAAGGCAGAAGGCTTTGCTGTATGTTCTGGCGGTATTATTGGTATGGGCGAATCCTGGGATGACCGTATTGAAATGGCAACTACTTTACAGAAGCTGGATATTCAGTCAATTCCTATTAATTCCTTAATGCCAATTCCAGGAACTCCATTGGAAAATCTTCCTCGTCTTAGCGAAGATGATATTCATAGAACCATTGCACTTTTCCGTTACATCAATCCAACAGCGGATATTCGTCTGGCAGGGGGGAGAAGCCTTATGGCTGACAACGGAAAGTCAACCTTCTCCAGTGGTGCATCTGCATCCATCACTGGTAATATGCTGACAACATCTGGTTCCACAATCAAGGAAGACATGGCAATGTTCGAGGAGATTGGAAGAGATACCACAGCAGACTGGAAGCGACCAGCGGATGAGAGATGGGATTGCAATTATAAAATCACGGAGTAAGGGATTCCTTATGCAAATGAAATGCGCAGTCCATTTGGGAAAATAAATTTAAAATCTCTAAATCATAATTAATGAAATAATCTTGTTATAAGAAGGCAACTTTGCGTGATATCCTTTAGGGGAAGGCCAGGTTGCCTTTTAAATTTGCCTTAAAACAAAAAAATTCATCCTTCACCAGCTTTCTCTGGTGAAGAGTTAGGAAGATCAAATATGAAGTATACAAATATAGTCGATGGGATTTTCCTGGATCGTCCCAATCGTTTTATTGCCCATGTGGAAATTAATGGCCAGGTGGAGACGGTGCATGTAAAAAATACAGGGCGCTGTAAGGAACTTCTCCTGCCTCAGTCCAAGGTCTATTTGGAGCACAGTGATAATCCCAATAGAAAAACAGCCTATGACCTGATTGCAGTGGAAAAGCAGGGCCTGGGACTTGTAAATATCGATAGCCTTGCGCCAAATAAGATTGCTGGGGAATGGCTGGCTAATCTGGCTGAGGGTGGTCAGGGTTTTGATTATATTAAGCCGGAATACACTTACGGAAAATCAAGAATCGATTTCTATATGGAAAAGGAAAATTCCCAGGGGGAGCGTGAGAAATATCTGATGGAAGTTAAGGGCTGTACCCTGGAGCGGGATGGCATTGGTTACTTCCCGGATGCCCCTACCGAAAGAGGTATTAAACATTTAGAGGAACTGGCGGCTGCTGTAAAAGCAGGCTATCATACAGCTCTCTGCTTTGTAATCACCATGCCTAAAGTGACTCAGGTCTTTGCCAATGTGGAGACCCATAAGGCCTTTGGAGAAGCAATGGACGCAGCAGAGAGGGCAGGGGTGAAAATCATTTATCTGCCATGTAAGGTTGAAAAAGATGAGGTGGAATTTATTGAGCAGCAATTCCCTTTCTAGCTGGAAAAAAGACTGCAGAAATGCCTGAATTTGTGCATATTTCAGGCACACTTCAGGTTGCGAAAGTGGGGGCAAGACTATATAATGCTGTAAGTTAAGTAAAAGATAAGGAGTTATTGATATGGCAGACATCATCACACCTAGAACTTTATCAGGCTTCATGGAGCTCTTACCAAAGGATCAGGTTATCTTTGATAAGATTCGTGCAGTCCTTGAGAAAACATATAGTAGCTATGGTTTCTTCCCACTGGATACACCAATTCTGGAAGATTCTAAGATTCTTCTGGCTAAGGCTGGTGGAGAAACAGAGAAGCAGATCTATCGTTTTAATAAGGGCGATTCAGATCTTTCTATGAGATTTGATCTCACAGTTCCTCTTGCTAAATATGTTGCAAAGAACTATTCAGAACTGACATTCCCATTCAAGCGTTACCAGATTGGTAAGGTTTACCGTGGCGAGCGTGCACAGAAGGGTAGATTCAGAGAGTTCTATCAGGCAGATATTGATATCATCGGTGATGAGAAATTAAATATCGTAAATGATGCAGAAATCCCAAGCATCATCTACACAATCTTCACAGGTCTTGGAATTGAAGATTTCGTAATCCGTATCAATAACCGTAAGGTTCTGAATGGTTTATATGCAATTCTGGGTCTTGAAGAAAAGGCTGCAGATATCATGAGAATTATCGATAAGATCGATAAGATTGGTCGTGAGAATGTTGTTGCAGAACTTGCTGAGATTGGTATTACAGAAGATAAGGTTACAACACTTCTTGACCTTCTTCTCTTCAAGGGAAGCAATGAAGAAGTTCTTGCAAACTTAGAACAGTTCAAGGGAAAGAACGAAACCTTCGACTTAGGTTTCGAAGAAATCCAGACAGTTATTAAGTATATCGGTGTATTTGGTGTACCTGGCGACTACTACATGATTGACCTTTCCATCGCTCGTGGTCTTGATTACTATACAGGTACCGTTTATGAGACATTTATCAGGAAGCATCCAGAATACGGTTCCGTATGTTCAGGTGGCAGATATGATAACCTTGCTGAGTACTACACAAAGAAGTCACTTCCAGGTGTAGGTATCTCAATCGGTCTTACAAGACTTTTCTATGTACTTTGTGAAAATGACTTCCTCAACAGAAGTCATGAGAATCCAGTAGATGTACTTGTACTTCCAATGACAGAAGATGTAACAGTAGCAATTGATGTTGCAAAGCAGTTCCGTCTGGCTGGTATCAGCACACAGATTTATCTGGAACAGGGTAAGTTCAAGAAGAAGATGGCTTATGGCAATAAGCTCTCTATTCCTTTCTGTGTCCTTCTTGGTGAAGATGAAATTGCAGCTAACAAGGTTACAATCAAGAACATGGAAACAGGTGAGCAGGTAACGGATACTGTTGAAAATGCAATTGCTGTTGTTAAGGCAAAGGCAGAGGTTACTTCTAAGTTCGTAAACATGTAAAGGAATGATGGTAGGATTACGAGAGTTTGCAAAGCAAAGGTCGTAATCCGAATCACATAGAGAGAACTCCGATCAAAAATGGTCGGAGTTTTTTATTTCTATGCCATTCAGATAACTTAGGTTATAATAAGCGTGGGGAGTGAAATGGATATGGGAAATATCTATTTCGAAAAATGTGAGGACACAAAGAAGATAAATAGAAAACGGAGGAACAAACATGAAAATTAAAGCAATCAAACTTTATGAAAATGGATTTATGACACAGCCATTCGCTCTTGGTGGGGAAGAGGGAATGGAGAACTTTGACAAGAATGTAAAATATCGTTCAAGCCTGCAGAACTATCTGATTGATACAGGAGAGGAAGTAATTCTGATTGATACAGGTATGCCAGCTGAGACTCCACAGACTGTACCTGATGAAAACTCTATGATTTTCATGGGCACAAAGATTGCAAGTTATGTGGATGCATTAGCCAAGGAAGGTTACAAGCCGGAAGATGTAAGTAAAATCCTCGTGACACATAAGCACGGAGATCATACAGGTGAATTACGTGCTTTCCCTAATGCAAAGGTATATGTAGGTCCAGAAGACGCAGAAGAACTGAATGTTCCTGAAGAGAATCTGGTAAAGGCAACATATTCTGATGGCCCTTATTACAATTTCCCAGCATCCAAGAAGATTGCTGATGGAATCTATTATATTCAGGCAAAGGGACATACCAATGGAAATAGTATTGTCATTGCAGAAAGTGATGGACTTTTCTACATGTTCCATGGCGATGTAACTTATACTGATGAAGCTTTATATGAGAACAAGCTTTCCATCGTATTTGAAGATAAGGAGAAGGCTCGCGAGACACTGAACAATGTGCGTGACTTCATTCAGAATCATCCAACCGTTTACCTTTCAACACATACACCACTGGGTTATGAGAATCTGGAAGAGAGACGTGTGGTTGATTTAGCAGTACCAACAGAAACAAAGCCAATCGGAGATATTGTTTATAAGACTGCCGCCGGCAAGTACATTTGCCTGATTTGTGGTTATGAATATGATCCAGCTGAGAATGATGGGGTAGCATTCGAAGATCTTCCAGAGGATTGGGTATGCCCAATGTGCGGACAGGGAAAAGAACAGTTTGAGAAGGAATAAGAGGATAGTAAGATGGAAACCTGGTATTACGTTGTAGATAGTATTGATGGCGATTATGCCAATTTGAAAAGAACGGATATTGAGTCTGATGACCTGAAACTGGTGGCGAGAGCTCTTCTTCCTGCTGAGATTGAGGTGGGAAGTAAACTTAAGTATGAGTTATTCCAGTATTCAATTGAAGAGTAATGAGATTAGGGGACTTATTGCTCTAAATGTGTTTAGTGCTTTGGGTGAATACAAATAATTTAGATACGGTTCTGAGAATTCGGTTCTTGGAACCGTATCTTTATTTGACAGTAAATGTCTAAATTCAGTATAATTCCGCCTGTATGAGATTTTAGAAAGAGAGACAGAAATATGCTGAATCAGTTTTCCAGAACACAGCTTTTAATTGGCCAGGATGGTATGGAGAAGCTGGCAAATGCAAGAGTTGCTATATTCGGAATTGGTGGCGTTGGTGGATATGTTTGCGAAGCCCTGGTACGTAGTGGCGTTGGCAAATTTGATTTAATCGATGACGATAGAGTTTGTCTGACAAATCTGAATCGTCAGATTCATGCAACACATAGAACAGTTGGACAGTATAAGACAGATGTTATGAAGGCTCGTATGCTGGATATTAATCCTCATGCAGAGATTAACGTGCATAAGTGCTTCTACCTTCCAGAGAATGCGGATCAGTTCCCATTTGACCAATATGATTACATCGTAGATGCAGTGGATACAGTGACTGCAAAAATCGAAATTATTATGCGTGCCCAGAGGGATAATGTTCCGATTATCAGTGCTATGGGTGCAGGTAACAAGATGGATGCCAGCCGCTTCCAAATTGCTGATATTTATGACACAAAGGTTTGCCCACTTGCTAGGGTTATGCGTCGTGAATTAAAGAAGAGAAATGTCAAGAAACTTAAGGTTGTTTATTCGGATGAACAGCCAGTAAGACCACTGGAAGATATGTCAATTTCCTGCCGTGCACATTGCATTTGCCCTTCAGACACAGAGCATAAGTGTACAGATCGAAGAGATATTCCTGGTTCCACAGCTTTTGTACCAGCCGTTGCAGGACTCTTAATTGCAGGTGAAATTGTTAAGGATTTAAGTGAATTTGATCCAAAGACTCGACTTGCATAGAAAGCAAAAGACCGGAGATGGTTTCTCCGGTCTTTTTTAGGTTTGCGCGCCATGGGCGCGCTCTAACGGGTGAAAGTCCCGAACACGCCCAGATAGTGGGAAGTGTATAGCCGAACAGCAATGAATCGTTTTGAAATCAGTGTTTCATATGGATAGTTTATTGCATACTGGATACTTATGCACTAAGAATATTTACAGGGCTGATGTTTGTTTTTAATTATGTGGCGCACAAAGGACTTTCTTAAATGAGGATAACGTTGTACAATTTTTATATTGTTGAAATTTGGGGAGAATTTTATGACAGTACCTGGATGGCTAATACTAAATGTTTATGTCTTGATGCTCACAGGCACTATGCTCTATTTTAGTGTACGTGAAAAGAGACAGACAAAACAGAATAAGTCCTTTATAAGATTGCAGGGAGTGAATCTTTTCCTGCTTTTATTTGATTCTTTTAGCCGACTGGAATATATGGGCTTAGACACTTTGCAATATTTTCTTGCACGCATAGGAAACTATGTTATTTTCGCATTTGATCCAATTGGATATCTTTTTTCTATTCTTTATGTAGCTTCCTGGGTAAAGGGAAGTAAACCTCGGGCACAAAAAATATTCCTGGGCATTGCGATTGCCTACGCAGCAATTAATTTTTCCTTTGTTACCCTTTCAGAAATATTAAAAGAGCCTTGGTTCTATACTTATACGGATGGAGAATATACCCGTGGCTCTTTATTCATGATTCGTGGCGCCCTCAATATGGCTTATTGTATCGTTGTAGAAGTGTATGTACTTATGTATCAGAAATTCATACATCCATATTACAGAAGATATATTGCGGCCTTCCCTCTGATTATTATGCTTGCAGGTTTCCTGCAGGTTATGGTATCTGGGGCAGCCTATGAGTATGCAGGTACAGCCTTTGCCAGTATGGTACTTTATACCTATGTACAAAGCAGAAACTTAAATGTGGATTATCTTACTGGTATTCTCAACAGACGAGGAATCGATCAGGAATTAGAGGCTAGTGTATTCCTTGGGAAAGATGGAAAAAACTTTGCTGCGGTAATGATTGATTTGGATCGTTTCAAAGAAATCAATGATAACTTTGGACATGATGTGGGTGATGATGCACTTTGTAACATTACCAATCTCATTTGCAAGTCCTTTGGAGAAAAGGACCGGGTGGGACGATTTGGTGGAGATGAATTTCTCCTAATCCTGAATAAGGCGAAGGTAGAGGACTTAGAAGAGAAACTAAAAGCCCTGAAAGCAAATGTTGCTGCCTTTAATCAGGCAGGAAGTACTCCTTATAAGCTTTATTATTCAACAGGATATGCTATGTATGGAGACGAACCGGAACTGAGTCCTCAGGAGTTTCTGCAAAAAATTGATGCTCTTATGTATAAGGAAAAAGAAAAGCATCATTGTGATATGAAATGGCAGACCATTTAATCATGGCAATTTTAAAATAAGCAGGTATACTAGTCCATCTGACATAAAATTTGTCAGATGGGCTTTTTTGTATAAGACAAATCCATTTGCATACTGTTTATGTAATATCGATAGCAGATATATGATAGAGAAAAGACCTAACAAACTGATAGTATACAATTAATTACGCCATGATATAGTCATGGATTAAGGAGGTTTCGTAAATCATGATGATAAGACAGCTCTTCTTGCTGACTACCTGGGAAGAGAGGAAGTACAGAAGTCAATCGTCTTTACTCGTACCAAGTATGGTGCAGATAAGCTGGTAAAACATTTGAAAGATCTGGGCATTGTGGCTCAGGCAATTCATGGCAATAAAACTCAAGGACAGAGAAAAGATGCCCTGGATCGATTCCGTGTAGGAAAAATTAAAGTTCTTGTGGCTACGGATGTGGCTTCTCGAGGAATTGATATTCCAAAGATTAGCCATGTATTTAACTATGATCTTCCAGAAGAGGCAGAATCTTATATCCACAGAATTGGGCGAGCAGGAGAAAGTGGAGAAGCAATTTCTATTTGTTCACCAGAAGAAATGTATTTACTTCGTGATATTGACCGACTGGTGGTACCAGAGGATCGAATGAGGCTTTGGAACACAATAGCTATGCCACAACTTTTGAAGAATGTGAAAATAGGAGATATCAATCACATTTCATTTGGCAGACAGGATGCAGGAGGCGTGCGTCATCAATATGTGGGTTCTTATGCTCGTGTTGAAGATGAAAAGTTTAACACTTACTTTGTATGTGGCATCCACAAAATATTGTAATTTTATCCCGCAATTAATTTCATAATTACTTGTAGATTTTCCATGAGACTGACTTACTAGAGTGAGAATGCTCTGGGTCAGTCTCATTTGTCATTTATAAGAAAAAGTATAAAAAATATGTGTGGAAATATATATTTGAGGCCGGAATTGTGATAAAATTCACATAATAGTGTACGTTAAAATACAGGGGGGTCTTATGAAGACTATCTTAGTTGTAGATGACAATAAGATTAATCTAGCAATGGCGAGAAATGTACTGAGTGATACATATAATGTCGTTCCAGTTTTAAAGGGAGAACAGGCACTGGTATTCCTGGAGAATAACAGTTGCGATTTGGTTCTTCTAGGTATCATGATGCCGGAAATGGATGGTTTTGAAGTTTATGGAAAACTGAGAAAAATCCCAGGATGCGAAAATCTTCCGGTAATTTTCCTGACTGCAGATAATAATGTGGATACAGAGACGAGATGTTTTAATGAAGGAGCAGTGGATTTCATCACGAAACCATTTATTGCTGAAGTTATGATATCTCGTATTAGTCGTGCTCTGGAACTGGAGGATCTCAGAAAGAGTCTGACCAATAAGCTGAATCAGAAGATTAAGGAAGTTTCTGATATTAAGAAGAGCGATAAAGATGCCTTAACTGGTCTTTGGAATCGTGCTTATACAGAGAAGATGGTAAATACAATTCTTGAAAATGGTGGCAAGGGTACCCTTTTCATGATTGATATGGACAACTTCAAGGCTATTAATGATAACTTCGGTCATCTTGCCGGTGATGAAACGTTGAAGATGTTTGCAGATACCATGAAAGAATTCTCGAAGTCAGATGATATTCTTTGCCGTATTGGTGGAGATGAATTCATTATGTTCATTAAGGATACAGTATCCAGAAGTGAAATTAGTAATCTGGCAACCGATATGATTCAGGATCTGGTGAAGAAGATTCAGGCAAAGAAATTTGATACCAATACATCCGTATCAATTGGTATTTCACAGGCACCACAGGATGCTGAGACTTTTGAGAAATTATATAGAAATGGTGATAAGGCTCTTTACTATGTAAAACAGAATGGTAAAAATTCTTTCCATTTCTATGCAGACAATATTAGAGAAGATAGCGAAAGAACAGGAAGAACTGTTGATATTAACTATTTGCGTGAAGTTATGAACCGTGCGGATTCTGGCCGAGGCGCATATCTTATGGATATCGAAGCTTTTCCTCATGTGTATCGCTTCATCCGCAGATTTGTTGAGAGAAGTGATCGGGAAATCCAGACTGTTCTTTTCACAGTACAGAATGATGAAGAATCCAGCAAAATGGATTTAGCATTATCTCTCCTTGAAAAGTCCATTTACACTTCTTTAAGACGTTCTGATATTTGTACCCGTTATTCCGGTAAGCAGATTGTTGTTATCCTTCTGAATGCCAATGAAGAGGATGGCATCGCAATTTCAGAGAGAATCATTGATCACTTTAATCAGCTCTATGAGGGAAGACATCCGGAAATTGTTTATGATATTGCAGCTTTTGATCGTACAGAACTGGCAGGAAAGAAAGTTATTATAAAGGGCGGCGAGAATTAAGGGGGCATATATGAACGAGGGGGAGAACAGACGAGTCATTTATTTGATCATCCTGGCAGCATATAGCATCTTTTCAGTAATCCTGTGCATTAAGGCTCTAGTAATGCACTGGGATTTCTGGCCAATTATTATTTTGTTCATTGCACTTGTGGTGAGCTGGGTCTTACATATTACAGAGAAGGTCAGCAGGACACTAAGACTATGGATTGTATTCCTGATGTCTATGCTGGTTTTTTTTTATTATGGAATCCATACATCCACATTCTTTGATATGGCACCAACCATTATCGTACTGATTCTGGTATTTTCCATTACAGAAAAGAAATATTTTGTTTATCTCACCATGATCACTTTCTATCTGACCATGGCTTATGACGCTGTGCTTTTACTTATGGGTAAAGTGTACTTAGATGCTTCGGTTATTAGCCGTGTGGCATTCCATTTGATTGCCGTATTTATGTCTGGTTATCTTAGCTGTTTTATAATCAACCGAAGAGAAAAACAAAGGGCATCTACAGATAAACAAATTGTTGAATTAAAAGAAATTAATACACGTACGGAAGATTTTCTTGCCAATGTATCACATGAATTGCGTACCCCAATTAATGCGGTTACTGGTATGACATCCGTTATGCTGAAAACAGAGAAGGATGAGGGAAAACGTCAAAATCTGATTTCGGTTAATGCTGCAGGTAATCGACTCTTTGAGCAGATTGAAGATATTCTGGATTACACAGAAATTGATGCAGGCAGGATAACAGTGGCTCACGAAAAGTACATCATTACTTCTCTGGTAAATGACATTATCAATGAAAAACGTGTGCGTGAGGGAAAAGAGGATGTAGAAATTATCTTTGATACGGATGTACAGATTCCATCAATCCTAATCGGAGATAGTACAAAGATTAAGAAGATTATCGTTCATCTGGTTGAAAACGCTTTGAAATATACAAAGAAGGGTGGCGTATACGTTCGTATTTATACAATTCCCAAGGCCTACGGAGTTAATCTTTGCATCAATGTAGAAGACACAGGAATTGGAATGACAAGCGAAGAATTAGAACGAGTGCAGGATGGCTTCTATCAGTCAAATGCAAGTAGATCCAGAAGAGCAGGTGGACTGGGACTTGGCCTTTCTGTTGCCTGTGGTATGGTAAATGCACTTGGTGGCTTTATTCAGTTCAAGAGTAAGAAGGATGAAGGAACAACTATTATAGTAAGTATCCCTCAGGAAGTACTGGATGAAAGTCCAATAATGAAATTGGACAATCCACAGAAGCTATGTCTGGCTGCTTATCTTATTCCAGACAAGTACCTTTTGCCTAGAGTCCGTGAATACTACAATCGTCTGATTAGTAATGTAGTACGTGGACTGGATATTGAACTTCACAGAGTATACGGACTGGACGAATTGAAACGTCTGGAAAACTATTATCACTTAACACATCTCTTTATTGCAGATGAAGAATATTTGCAGGATAAGGAGTATTTCGAATCTCTGCATTCCAGAATGCGGGTAGTGATCATTTCAAAGAATGCCTTGGATTACAAGCAGTCTTCCAAGCTTAGTGTGATCAAGAAACCTCTTAGTACACTACCACTGATTAGTGTCCTGAATGCTGATTTCACTTTGCCAAGTGATGGACTGGAAGAAAAACATATGAAGTGTTTGAATACCAGTGTTCTTGTGGTAGATGATGAACCTATGAATCTGCTTGTGGCACAGGGAATATTTAAGAACTATGGAATTAAAGTAACTACAGCTAATGGTGGTAAGAAGGCCATTGATATTTGTGAGAATGAAGATTTTGATTTGATCTTCCTGGATCATATGATGCCAGAGATGGATGGCGTTGAGACCCTTCATCATTTACGCAGGCTGCATATGACAGATAAGGAACAGTTAAAGGTTATTGCCTTCACAGCAAATGCCATGAGTTCAGCTCGTGATATGTTCCTAAAGGAAGGCTTTGATGACTTCATTTCGAAACCTATTGAATTAACGGAATTAGAAAGATTGCTGAAACGTATGCTTCCTGAAAATCAGATTGCTTATGAAGCAATGGAAGATGAGGAGTCTGGCGATGATAGAAGTACCGAAGACGGTGATAATTCTCTTGTAAGTACTACAAATGATATCCAATCTCTTACAGGTTCTTCAAAAGAAAGCGAATCTCTTACAAGTTCTGTGAAAGAAAACGAATCTCTAACAAGTACCGCAAAAGAAAGCATATTTATAAATGAGAAAGCTGCTTTGGAATACTGTGGTGGTGACCAGGCTTTCTATAAGCAATTGGTGGAAAACTATCTGGAAGAAGAAAGCGAAAAGCGGGAAAAACTGACCACTTTCTGCCAGAAGCAGGATATGAAGAATTATCAGATATTCGTTCATGGATTAAAGAGTGCTTCACGAATGATTGGAGCAGATGATTTGTCCGATCATGCTAAGTCTCTGGAGGATGCAGCAAAAGGTGAGGATAAAGACCTTATTGCGAAAGAACATCCGATTCTTATGGATGAATATGCACTTGTGTGCCAGACAATGAGAGGACTGTTTGATATTCCTGAAAATAAGGAAAATGACAATGAAATCCTCCCAGAGCAGGCTTCTTGCGATACAAATAGGAAAGAGAAATTAGAAGACTTACTTCCTGAAATTGGAAAAGAGGATTTCGAAGCCAAACTCATTTGCCTGAATAGAGGGCTTTCTACCTATGATTTTGAATCTGTTGCGGAGATTCTGCCTGGCCTTGAGAACAAGTCCTATGGGGGACAGAATTTATCTGACTTTGTAAAAAGTATTCGAAAGGATTTAGATGACTTTGAAGCGGACAGAGCAAAGAAATTGGTGGATCAGGCCATGGAGGACTTTGGGATTCAGAAGGAGGAGCAAACATGAAAAGAATAAAAATGTATTTCAAGCGACTCCTGGATCTGAATAACAATATGAGACCCCAGGAGAGAATGTTTAAGCTTCTCATCACCTTTGGCATGATTGGCTTTGCCATTGCAATTGTGACAGGTCTGATCAATGGAGAGAACGTTTCAAATATTCGGGTCACCATGATGTTTTATCTGGTGCTATCCATCATTGTTTTAATTAGTATTATGTACCACAAGTTCAAGTTCTGTTCAGTACTGCTGGGGATTGCTATTGTGTGTTTTATTCTGCCATTGAATTTTGTTACCAGCGGTGGATTGGACGGTGGAGGCGTAATCTGGTTCGTATTTGGTCTTGTATATGTCTGTCTGGTTGTGGAAGGAGTTTGGAAATCCCTGCTTCTGGTGGCTGGATTTTTAATGTCTACAGGTTGCTATATTCTGGCTAGACTCTATCCTGCTAGAATTGTGGAACACACAGAGGATGTAAAATTCCTGGACAGTTATGTCAGCTATGTTCTGGTTATCACAGTTATTTGTGTCATGATTCTCTTTCAGAATAAAATCTCCAAGACGGAAAATGAGATTGCCCGTCGTCAGAAGAAAGAAATTGAAGAGTTAATTGAGACACAGAATCGTTTCTTCTCCAATATGAGTCATGAGATTCGTACACCTATTAATACCATCATTGGTTTAAATGAAATGATTCTTCGTGAAGACGTTTCGGAGGAAGTTGCCAGTGATGCCAGATCCATTCAGGGAGCCAGTAAAATGCTTTTGTCCCTGATTAACGATATTCTGGATATGTCCAAGATGGAATCTGGAAAGATGGACATCGTGGAAACAGATTACAGCATGGGCAATATGCTTTCCGATATTGTGAATATGATCTGGATTCGAGCAAAAGAAAAAAATTTGGAATTCCATGTGGATGTGGATGAGACCTTTCCGTCCAGACTTCGTGGAGATGATGTAAGAATTCGTCAGATTTTGATCAATGTTCTCAACAACGCTGTGAAATATACAAAGGAAGGTTCGGTTACTCTGTCACTTTCCTGTCTCAGAAAGAAGGATAATCAGGCTGAGATTACTTATTCCATAAGTGATACGGGAATGGGTATCAGGAAGGAAGCCCTCCCATATTTGTTCAGTGCGTTCAAACGTGTAGATGAAGAAAAGAACCGCTATATTGAGGGAACCGGACTTGGTCTTTCCATCGTTAAGCAGCTCGTGGATCTTATGGGTGGTAGCATTAAGGTCAATAGTGTATATACAAAGGGCTCAACCTTTGTTATTACAATTCCACAGGAAATAGTGGGGAATGATGAATTAGGTGAAATCAGTCTGGATGCCAAGCATGAATTTGTAGATAGGGAAAGATATCGTCAAAGCTTTGAAGCGCCTAAGGCACATATCCTGATTGTGGATGATAACCAGACAAATGTAATGGTGGAAGAGAAGTTACTTCGAGCTACCAAGGTACAGATTGAAACGGCATTTAGTGGAAAAGAGTGTTTGGAGAAAACGGTAAGAAATCGTTATGATCTTATCTTGATGGATCATCTGATGCCGGAAATGGATGGTGTGGAGTGTCTTCATGCAATTCGAGAGCAGTCAGATGGATTAAATCTACGCACACCCGTAGTGATACTTACAGCCAATGCTGGTTCAGAGAATCAGAAAATCTATAGAAGAGAAGGTTTTGACGGTTACCTGCTGAAGCCAGTCAGAGGTGCGGATCTGGAAAATGAAGTAGTGAAACATCTTCCTGCTCAGTTAGTTTCCAGACCGGATACAGATGGTGATATTGGTATAGTAGAAAGTAATATCGTAATTCATGAACAGAAGGCAGATGTTATCGTAACTTCTGAAAGTGTTTCGGATCTGCCAGAATGGATGAGAGAAAAATTCCAGATTCCGGTTATTCCATTTAGAGTTGTTTCAGATAAGGGAGAGTTTCTGGATTTGATTGAAGCAGAAACCGATGGCGTACTTTACTATATGAAGAAGGGAGAGGGTTCCATAGTTTCAGAAGAACCTACGGTGGAGGATTTTGTAGAGTTCTTTGCTAACCAGTTAACAAAGGCACAGAATGTACTGCACTTTTCCATATCAACAAAGGTAAGTAAATCCTACCATAACGCTGTTGAGGCAGCTTCCCAGTTTGAAAATGTAAGAGTCTTCGATTCTGGTAATCTTTCCAGTGGAATAGGCCTTATGGCTCTGGAGGCCAGAGAAAAACTTCGTGAAGGAATGAGCCTTCATGGTGTCATGGAAAATCTGGAAAGAAGTGCAGGACTCTTTAGTACAAGTTTCATTGTGGATAGCACCGAATACCTTCGTAAAGTAGGCCGCATTTCCCCTCGAATCGATGATATCTGTCATGCGCTTATGATTCATCCAATCATCTACATGAAGAACTCACAAATGAAGGTTGCGGATCTTTGTGTCGGAACAAGGCAGAATGCATGGGATAAGTACATTAAGCGTTGCCTTCGTAAGCCACACTCCATCAATAAGAAAATCCTTTTCATTACATATTCTGGTGTTTCCATGGAGGATTTACAATGGATTAAGGCGGAAGTGGAGAAGAAGGTGAAGTTCGAAGAAGTGGTATTCCAAAAGGCTTCTCCTGCCATTGCCACAAACTGTGGTCCAGGAAGTTTTGGCCTGATTTTTGAAAGACTAGCCTCTGGAAATGCGTATTAAGAAATTGAATACATGTCAAAAAAATGTCAGGGATCTTAATCGGTCTCTGACATTTTTGCAAATGGAATGCGCATAAATATTAATTTATGGTCTATTCACACAAGTCTCTACAGAAATAAAATACTGTCTTGATTATTTAGAAAAATTGATATTTTTGTTAGAATAATGATAAGTTTTGTCAAATTCTTTGTTGTATACTTCCTTTGTTGGGAGGAAATTGGAACAAGAAATATAAACAGAGAAACAGCCACCCGGGAGTGGCTATTATTATCATTTACATTTTACAAAGGGAACTCAGTTCGATCCGGAGTTTGCTCAAATTATGCTGGATATGATTAATTCAGGTGAAGTATCCCTGCACTTTGATTTCGACGAAGAGGATGAGTAAATCTCATTTGTAAGGTTTAGGATAAGTAAAAGAAAAATGGGGAGTTGATAAGCAACTCCCTATTTTTTACATGTGCGTGTAATTAAACTGATCTCGGTATTTCTTTTGTGTCACATCCATCTGATTTTTAAATGCCGCTGTAAAGGCGCTTTGAGAAGAGAAACCCAGAGAAAATGCTATGTCCGAAATGGAATACTCGGGATTCTCCAACATGTTTTTGGCTGTGTTAAGCTTCGCCTTCAAAATGAACTGTTTTACAGGTATGCCAACTTCATTTGAAAAGAGCTTTGAAAAATAGGATTTGTTAAGTCCTTCTCGTTCTGCAAGTTCAGACATGGTAACTTGTTCGTGCAAATGATCGTAGATGTAATCAATGGCATGTCTTGTATAAATAGAATAATTCTTTTCGTATTTAATCACTTTCTGCATGCGCTCTGCAAAATCAATCTGCATATCATATAAGAGGTCTAGCACTTTGTTGGGATCTGTCATTAAGTCCACTTTTCGTATATAAAGGTCGCTGAGGGTGTAGGCTTCGTCATGGCTCATACCGGCATCCATACAAACACGGGCAATCATTGCTACGGAAATCACAAAGTGATAGGTGATATTTCTGAGAGGATTAGAAGAGAGGATTCCTTTGCCTTCGTAAAAATTCTTTTTTCTTCCTGGGATACTGGATTTGATTTTCTCTACCTCTCCATAGCGAATCCAGTCATAGGAGGAGAATTCTTTTCTGACGTCTTGTCTAACGAAATTCTCTTCCCTTTGAATATACAGGCGATAATTAAGTTCTTTGCTTGTATTCATGATAAAACTCAAAAACTGCTCAAAAGGAAGTGTGGCAGGATAATTAAGTTCTTTGCTTGTATTCATGATAAAACCTCAAATTTTCATAACATTTTTATACATATTTATCAAAATGTAGATATTTATATAATGTGATATTCTTGTAAATAATGCAACTCATTTGATAAACGAATAATTATTTCCTTCATATACGTATAAACAAGGACGAAATGTGCCTTAAAAGATAGGGAAATACGTAAATAAAGTAACGCATGTTTTAAGAAATACAAATATAGACAGGAGATCATAATGGACAATTTTACATTTTATTCACCAACATATTTTGCCTTTGGTAAGGAAAGCGAAAAGCAGGCAGGAGATAAGGCAGTTTTTTAAAAGTCCGTAGATGGTCTTGATAAATAAAATTTGAGGGGGATGACGAATGGGGCAACTTCCTTTTTTCTTTTAGGCAAATGAACTTGTCTTTTATGTTTCATGGGAAGAGAGTATACTCCTAAGCAAAATAATTATAAGTAATACAATATAATTGGTATTGTAGAATTCCTTCTAACTGTTTATTATCGACGGGGTGAGAACGATTTCAATCATGTTTTTCCATACAGTAACCTTTGTTGCATATAATTATAGAAAGGTAGAATATGAAATATTTAAAACAGACTTTGATCATTTTAACAATTTCATTCATCGGCGAATTACTAAAAAGCATTATTCCTTTTCCGGTACCTGCCAGCATTTATGGTATGGTAATTATGTTCCTTTGTCTTATGACAGGAATCCTTAAGCTGAATCAGGTTAAAGATGCAAGTAAGTTTTTAATTGAAATCATGCCAGTCATGTTCATTCCTGCAGGTGTTGGCCTTATTACAAGCTGGGGCGCTCTTCAGAGTATGCTTGTTCCAGTTTGTATTGTTACAGTGGTTGCCAATATTACAGTAATGTTAGCAACAGGTCATGTTTCTCAGTGGATTATTAAGAGAGAAAGGAAGAAGAAAGATGAATAAGATTTTTCAGGATTCCACATTCTTAGGTGTTGCTATTTCTTTACTCACTTATGGATTTGGCTCATTTCTTAAAAAGAAAACAAAACTTGGTATTTTTAATCCACTACTAATTTCTATAATTATTACGATCATCATAATCAGTGTGGGAAAAGTAGATTATGATGTCTATAATGAATCTGCAAAACTGTTGGGATGGTTTTTAACTCCAGCTACAGTATGTCTTGCAGTCCCTCTTTATGAACAGTGGGAGTTATTAAAAAAGAATTATAAAGCAGTTGTGGCAGGGCTTGTGACAGGTACCGTAACCAGCATGCTGACGGTGTTTGTTCTTTGTCTGATTTGTGGTGTAGACCATAAAGGCTATGTAACACTTCTTCCAAAGTCTATTACAACAGCCATTGGAATGGGCGTATCAGAAGAACTTGGAGGATATGTAACCATTACGGTAGCTGTAATTATTATTACTGGTGTATTGGGAAATATTCTTGGCGAATTTATCTGTAAAGTTTTTAAAATTAATGAACCAATTTCCAAGGGGCTTGCAATGGGAGCATCTTCCCATGCCATCGGTACAGCCAAGGCAATGGAAATGGGAGATGTAGAAGGTGCCATGAGTAGTTTGGCCATTGCTGTGTCTGGACTTCTTACAGTAGTTCTGGCATCTGTATTCGCAAATTTTATCTAGTCTGTTTTTAAAAGCTGATTTTTGAATCACTTATAAAAATTATAAAACTCATAGTAAATGAACAGTTCATTTGCTATGAGTTTTTTTGCATGAATAGTTAATGGCCGTTTACTTTTTTGCTGAAATTAATAGTTGGAAATGTTAGAATGGGATTAGGCGGGGAAGTGTTTTTTTGGGTGAGTGATTTTTAGGAGGTGAAGTGGTAATCTAAAAGTAGACACCAACCCAATTATTGTAGACATTATTTATATATAAGAGTACCATTTTTATCCCAATCTTCTGCTGACAGGATTAGATATAATGAAAAAGTATCATATGAGGTGGAGAAATACATTAGATTCTTCAATGAAGAACGTCCGGCATACTCTCTGAATTATCTGATTCCAAAACAGTATAGGGAGTATTATGCTCATAAATGATGTATAAAAATATAAAGTGGTTTCTACTTTTTGTTGACTAGTGTAAAAGTGATTATTAGGAGGAATTCATATGGACAAAAAGGCAATGTATAAATTAAGTTATGGACTTTTTGTGTTGACCACGGTGGTGGGAGATAAGAAGAATGGTTGTATAACAAATACGGCAATTCAGGCGGCGTCGGAACCTAATCAGATGAGTGTTTGTGTAAATAAGGCAAATCTGACCCACGATATGATTTTGGAGTCAGGAATTTTCACAGTCTCAGTAATTAGCCAGGAGGCAAAGTTTGAACTATTTAAAAGATTTGGATTTCAGTCAGGACGTGATGTAGATAAATTTGCTGACTTTGATCAGTTTGATCTGGGGGAAAATGGTCTTCCATTTATTAGGGAAGGAACCAATGCCTATATTTCTGTGAAGGTGGAAAAGACACAAGACTTGGGCTCACATACCATGTTTATTGGAGAGATTACTGATATGGAGGTGCTGTCACAGACTCCTTCCGCAACCTATGAGTACTACATGAATAATATCAAACCGAAACCGGAAAAGGTAAGAGTCACGGAAGATGGAAAGACAGTATGGCGTTGTAAAATCTGTGGATACGAATATGTGGGAGAGGAGTTGCCAGAAGATTTCATTTGTCCAATCTGCAAACATCCTGCTTCTGATTTTGAAAAAGTAAAATAGATATATAATCGTTACCTATTGACATAAAACGTAACGGTCGTTATATTAAGAATAACGAGCGTTGCATAACAAAGACACTCGAAATTAACTACGCCTTTTTCTTAAAGATTTTCTAGCTTGGTGAGGGGCTGGAAGCAGGGTGAATGTACGTAAGAAGCAAATCGTGCTGGGGAGCACGAGGATTTGCTTCTCACGTACACTTTTTTATTTAAATTCCTGGAAGAAAAGATCTGCAATTTCTGAAGAAAAATCATGTTCCCTTCTTACCAGCATAATCTCGCTATACAATTCTTTTTCAGCCAGTTCTCTATGAGCCAGTTTTGGTGCAATGGAAAGGGAAGATGCAGGGGCAATGGCAATGCCAAGACCAGCTTCTGCCCATTGCAGGGAAGTTCGGGCATCATCATTGACGCAAAAATAGTTGCCCTTATATTTTTCTTCCTGGGCTACGGTCTGAATAATCTTTTCCCATCGTCTATATAAAATCAGCGACTCCTTTCCCAGTTCATGTAAGTGAATGGGACGATTTGGGTATTTTTTCATAAGGGAGGGCAGTCCAATGATGGTCATGGGATCTCGTCTTAAGGAAATCATCTCAAGGCCAGTAGTAAGAAAAGGAGTTCGAATCACCGCAAGATCAATACTGTTTTTCTTTAGGGCATCAATCAGCTGATAGGTATTTCCATCGGTAATTTTAAAATGAATATCTTTATGCGTTTTTTTGAAAGACTTAATACCAGAGAAAAACTCAGGGCAGGAGCCAGAAGAGATGACACCAATTTTCAGGTTACCTTTTCGACCTCGACTTAGGTCATGCATTTCTTCTTCTGCTGTATTCTTTATCTCAATCATCTTTTGAGCGTATGAATAGAGGGTTTTGCCTGCTTCTGTCAGGCGGATTTGTCTGGCACCTCTTTCAAAAAGTTTAACGCCAAGCTCATTTTCCAGGTTTTTAATTTGCATGGATACCGGTGGCTGGGACATATGGAGTCTTTTGGCAGCGCCGGATATGGTGCCTTCTTCTACCACCGTAGAGAAGTATAGGATTTGGTCGATATTCATAGAGGTCTCCCTTTCGAAAATAGTACTGAAAAAAGATATAGCTAACACAGAATCATGAATAACTTATTTACAATCTATATGAAAAATATATAGAAATCAATATTATATATATAATAACTATACTTATTTGCGTGGTATTCTATATAGGATTTATAGGCATTACTGGATTAAATTTTAGTAGGAGAATATTATGAAACATTTAAAGATCTTTCTGAAGGGCTACCGAAAAGAATGTGCCCTTGCACCAGCTTTCAAGTTGCTGGAAGCCCTTATGGATCTGTTAGTGCCACTGGTTGTAGCGGCGATTATCGATCAGGGTATTGCAATAGGAGATAAGGGAGTCATTATAAAGTACTTCATTATTCTTATTATTTTTGCAGCTCTGGGTATGGGATTTTCTTTTACAGCCCAGTGGTTCGCAGCGAAAGCCAGTGTGGGAGTTGCCACGGATTTAAGACAAAATCTATTTGATCATATTCAGAGTCTTTCTTATACGGAGCTGGATATTCTGGGTACAGACACGCTGATTACAAGAATGACCAGTGATGTGAATCAGGTTCAAAATGGTCTTAACCTGGCACTTCGTCTGATTCTTCGCAGTCCCTTCATTGTATTTGGTGCCATGATTATGGCTTTCACCATTGATATAAAGTGCGCCCTGATTTTTGTAGCTTCCATTCCAGTGCTCAGTCTTGTTGTATTTGGAATCATGCTGGCCTCCATCCCTCTTTTCAAGAAAGCACAGAATGGTCTGGATCAGCTTCTGGGAATCACACGTGAAAACCTCACTGGTGTTCGTGTCATCCGTGCTTTCTGCAAGGAAGAGGAGGAAATTAATGAATTTGACCAGAGAAATCAGAGCCTGACAAAGATGAATGAGTTTGTGGGCCGCCTGTCTGCCATTATGAATCCAGGTACCTACCTCATCATTAATGTGGCAACCATTGTATTAATTTACATTGGCGCCCTTCGTGTAGATGCAGGCCTTATTCAGCAGGGACAAATTGTAGCCCTTTACAACTACATGGCTCAGATTATTGTTGAATTAATTAAACTGGCAAACCTGATTATCAACATCAATAAGTCCCTGGCCTGCGCAGACCGCCTTTCCAATATCCTGGAAATTAAGTCGGGTATGGAATTCCCAGAGACTAGCCCGGCAATCCCTGCAAATGGACTTGCCCCAGAAGATATGGTGAAATTCAATCACGTTACTTTCTCCTATGCAGGTTCAGGTGATGTTGCTGTTTCTGATATTGATTTCTCAGTAAAGAAGGGACAGACCATCGGTATCATTGGTGGTACAGGTTCCGGCAAATCAACCATCGTAAATCTGATTTCCAGATTTTATGATGTAAGTCAGGGCAGTATCGAAGTAGATGGAAGAAATGTAAAGGATTATGCCCAGGGGCATCTGATTGAAAAAATCGGTCTAGTTCCTCAGAGAGCCGTTCTTTTTGAAGGAACAATCCGAGATAATCTGCTTTGGGGAAATGAGAATGCCAGTGATGAAGAACTCTGGCAGGCCATTGATATTGCTCAGGCAAGAGAAGTGGTAGAAGGAAAAGATGGACAGCTTGACGCGGATGTGGAACAGGGGGGTAGAAATCTGTCAGGTGGTCAGAAGCAGAGACTTACCATTGCCCGTGCACTGGTTCGTAAACCTGAAATTTTAATAATGGATGATTCATCCAGTGCTCTCGACTTTGCAACAGACTTTAAGCTGCGTAAAGCAGTGGCACAGTTAAAGGATATGACTGTATTTATCGTATCCCAGAGAACTTCATCCGTAAGAAATTCAGATCAGATTATTGTTCTGGATGATGGAAAGCTTGCAGGATTGGGTAAGCATGATGACTTACTTGCCACATGTGATGTTTATCAGGAGATTTATTATTCACAATTCCCAGAGGAAGCACCTGCAGAGTGGAGACAGAAAATTGGAAAAAACATTGAGGAGGGACTGGCATAATGAGTAAGAAAAGTACAAAAGATATCAGTCTTGAAACAATGAAGAAGGTACTGAAATTCATTGGACGTTATAAAGTTCTTTTATTTACAAGTATTCTACTTGCGGGGATCACGGTAGTATTACAGCTCTATATTCCAATTCTTTTTGGTAATGCCATTGATGGTGTGATTGAAAAGGGTAATGTGGATTTCCCATTGATTTTAGCTTATCTAAAGAAAATTCTGATTCTTATTCTGATAATTGCTTTTGCAACCTGGATTATGAATCTGATTAACAATAAGCTTGCCTATCGTACAGTTCAGGATATTCGTGCGACAGCGATTCGTAAGATGCAGAACCTTCCTCTTTCTTACCTGGATGTACATTCATCTGGTGACATTGTACAGAGGGTAATTGCAGATGTAGATCAGTTGTCTGATGGACTCTTATTGGGATTTCAGCAGCTCTTTTCTGGAGTTGTCATGATTGTAGTAACCCTTATTTTCATGTTCTCAAAGGATTTTGGAATTACAATTATGGTAGTAGTTCTCACACCAGTGAGCTTTTTGGTGGCAAAATTAATTACAACCGAAACATTCCGTATGTTCCAGAAGCAGACAGAAACTCGTGGAAAGCAGACTGCGCTGATCAATGAAATGATTGGTGAGGAAAAGGTAGTTAAAGCCTTCGGCCATGAGAAGGAATCCTCTGAAAAGTTTGCAAAAATTAATGAGGATTTAAGAAAATACTCCCAGAATGCGGTATTTTTCTCAAGTCTTACAAATCCTTCCACAAGAGCCGTAAACAATATTATCTACGCTCTGGTTGCCCTGGTGGGTGCCTTTAGAATTATTGCTGGCGGACTTAGTGTTGGTGGACTTTCTGTCTTGCTTTCCTATGCCAACCAGTATATGAAGCCATTTAATGATATTTCATCCGTTCTTACAGAATTACAGAATGCCATGGCCTGTGCGGCGAGAGTATTTGAATTTATTGAAGCAGATCCTGAAAGGCCAGATGCAGAAGATGTACTGCAGGCAGACAAGGGTCATGTAGAAATTGAGAATGTGGCTTTCTCTTACAATAAAGATGTGAAACTTATTGAGAACTTCTCCAGTGATGTAAAGCCAGGACAGACCATAGCCATTGTAGGTCCTACAGGTTGTGGAAAAACAACATTTATCAACTTACTGATGCGTTTCTACGACGTGGATGCAGGTTCCATTCTGGTGGATGGACAGAACATCAAAGAAGTTTCCAGACATTCGTTACGTAGCAATTATGGAATGGTACTTCAGGATACCTGGCTTAAGGCGGGCACAATTCGTGAGAACATCACATTTGGCAAGCCTGATGCCACAGAAGAGGAAATTATTGCTGCAGCTAAGGATGCACACTCCTGGGGATTCATTAAGCGTATGCCAAATGGACTTGACACAGTTATTAACGATAATGATCTCAGCCAGGGCGAGAAGCAGCTTCTCTGTATCACAAGAGTAATGCTTTGTAAACCACCAATGCTGATTCTGGATGAAGCAACCTCATCCATTGATACACGTACAGAAATGAAGATTCAAAGTGCATTTGATAAGCTGATGAAGGGCAGAACAAGCTTCATTGTAGCCCACAGACTTTCAACCATTCGTAATGCAGATCGAATTCTTGTGATGAAGGCTGGTAAAATTATTGAGCAGGGTAGTCATGATGAGTTACTTGCCCAGCATGGATTCTATGAGCAACTTTACAATTCACAGTTTGCCAAGGTATCATAAAGCTTATACTGGGTTAGGGGGCAAAGACCAATGCAGATCGAGGTTAAGGAATCCATTCCATCACCATATG